>JAIKWH010000034.1 GCA_024684955.1 Pseudobutyrivibrio sp. | reverse complement strand
ATTTTCATCATCCCAATATTAATTGTCATCACAGGTATTCTCCTCTTTCGCATGTACAAAAATGTCATTAGGCCTATCAGAAACTTTTCTGAGAGGCTGGCCCTTATTGGCACCATCGACGAGGACACCATAGGCATGATTGAGGATGCCCACATAGAGGAACTGGCCTCCACAGGAAACCAGTTTAGAAACCTTTATGACGAACTGAAAAAATTAAAGATTGAAATCTACGAGAAAGAGTTGGAGCAAAACCACATGGAAATCGTTTTCTTGCGTCAGCAGATTAGGCCCCACTTTTATCTCAATTGTCTGACCACCATTGGGTCTATGACCCGCCTTGGCAAATACCAGGAGGTCCAGGACATGATTCTTTTTACCTCCAGATACCTGCGCTACCTCTTTTCCACTGACAAAGATTTCTTGGGAATCAAGCAGGAACTGGAACATGTAAATGCCTACATGGACATCCAGTCCCTTAGGTATCACGGAGCATTCTCCTACAATGTAGACCTGCCAAAGGATTTGGAGATGGTCCAAATTCCACCTCTGGTCCTTATCACCTTTGCTGAAAACTGTATCAAACACAACGATATCCAGGCCATGGATCTGGCTATAAATATTAAGGTAGAAAAATGTGACCAGGGCATCAAAATTGTCATAGCCGACAATGGATGTGGTTTCTCAAAAGAGTATTTAAAGGCTCTAAGTGATGGGGTTAATTCTCCTGCCTACGCAGAATTTAATTCTGGCACCAAGCATGTGGGAATCAGAAACTGCATAAACCGATTGGACTTGCTCTATCAGGGCGGGGCCAGTGTTAAGATATTTAATGGAAAAAACTCCGGGGCTAATGTGGAGATTATCCTGCCCCTGACTCTTGAGGATGAGACTGATGAAAATACTAATAGTTGATGATGATAGATATATATTAGAAGATTTGACCGCCACTGTGGACTGGGATGGCCTAGGTTTTGAGCCACCCCTTACTGCATCCAGCGCCAGGGAGGCCTTAAATCTTTTTGAAAGCCAGGACATAGATATTCTCCTGACCGACATAGACATGCCAGGCTCCACCGGCCTAGACTTGCTTCGCACTTTGAGAAAGCAAGGCTCTGAGGTCACCGCAATATTTTTGACCAACTATGCAGAGTTTGACTATGCCCGAGAGGCACTAAAACTAGACAGTCTCCAATATTTGCTAAAGCCTGTAGACTATGAAGAATTGCAGGAAATCCTCAGGGATGCAATAGAGATAAGGCGGACAAAAAACAGGGAGGAAGGTCTATTGTCAGACCTGCTTATGTATCGGAATTCTTCTGAGAATGCAGAAATTGATACTGGGGTTTTGGACCTTTATCTGCTGAGAAATGAGTACGACAAATTCCTTGCCTACCTGCAAGACTTTATTAAGAAAATAGACGAACGAAATGGGCTTGATAAGGTGGCTCTGGTTTCCCTTGATGTAGATGTATCAAAGGCTGTCTATGACAAATTAAAAAACAACGGCCAGGACCCGGCAAAGATTTTTTGCACCCAGGAATACCACTCTCTGGCCCGGGCTGCAGCCTCTTCCAAGTCCGACTTTATGGCCTACACTGACTATTTGATAAAGGCTGTTAGGGGGGCACTTTCTGATTCTTCAGATGCCAACATGCCAGCCGCCATCAAACAATACATAGACCAGAATTTTACCAGCCCTATTTCTCGCAACATTCTATCTGAAATTTTTTATCTGGACCCAGACTATGGGTCTCGAATCTTTAAAAAAGAATACGGGGTAACATTCTCTGGCTATATCCAGCAAAAGCGCCTGGACCTAGCCAAATCCATGTTAGAAGAAACCAGCCTGCCAGTTAGTGCCATATCAGAGCAGGTAGGCTACGACGACTATTCCTACTTTACCAGGGTATTTCGCAAGACTGTAGGTATTACCCCAGTGGAATATAGGAATAGGAAAGACTAGATTCTTGTTTTTCATCAGAAAAACAAGAATCGTACCTGACCAACTTTTACATGCAATGGAAAAGTTGTCCTGCGAAGCAGGATTTTTGCTGACAATTTCATTATTGGGTCAGCAAAAAGTCATAACTATAAATTATTCTATAACTGTGTTAAAGCCTACAATCAGAATGTCATCTGAGGATGGACTCTTTACAAAGTAGTTTTTGGTCTCAACTAATTGCACTGAGCCATCAGCCATCTTCATCCTGGTGCGGACCTTTACCTCTTCCTGGCCACTTTCATAGGCAGCAATCATAGCGTGTCGCTCAAAAACTTCAAAGGCCTTTCTGTCATCTCCCTCACGGATTTCCAAGCCTTCCTCATAGAGTTTGTCGTACTCTCCGGTTTGGGTCACAGTCTCAAAAGTAAAATGCTCCTCTGAAAGGAAGCAGTATGAATTCTTTGACAGGTTGCCATATACAACAAATGGAAATTCTTTGAAAAGGGCTGAAATAAGCAATTTGGCCGAGCTATGGATATCCTGTGTCACGAGAATGTCAGACATATCAACAGCATATCTATTGTTTCTAATGGCAAGTCTCATAAAAGTCAACTGATCAACAGCCTTTGAGAACAAGTATCCCTGAAACTTTGTGGCACCGCAAATCTGAACAAACTTTAACTGCTCAACAGTCTCCACCCCCTCCACAACACTAGTCAGTCCTATGGTGTGGGCAAAGTTTATGATACCCTCTAATATTTTGCGACCCTTAGGGGATTGGCAATTGCCGTCAAGAAATGTCTTATCGATTTTTAGGACGCTAATAGGCAAGTCCTTTACATATTGAATAGATGAAAGACCACTTCCAAAATCATCAATGGCGATTGAATAACCTCTGTCGGCAATTTTGTTTGCCCAGGCAGCCACATCGTCATGATTAAGCGTGAAAGCAGATTCTGTAATCTCAATTTCAATTAAATTTTTTGATACTTGGTATTCCTCGAGAATACTATCGAGAATGTCGACGAAATTATTTTCTTTTACGTGCCATCTGGAAAAATTGACGGCAACAGGAACTGCATTTTCTCCAAGATTGACCAGGGTTTTGCAAACATCTTCAACAATGAACCAATCCAGTGAATTGATTGCAATAGACTGCTCCAACTCTGGTATAAAGTCGCTAGGAGGTAGAACTGTACCGTCCTGCCTCTGCCACCTAACCAAGGCCTCTGCACTGACTAGGCTACCATTTCTAACGTCATATTGTGGTTGATAATAAGCTTGTATTTCGTGTCTCTCCATGGCAAGCATTACATCATCGATTAGTGAACCCTGCATCTTTTACTCCTACAAAAAAAGCAGCTTCCATAAATAGAAGACCCTATTATCTAAAAATAAAACTTTAAAAAGTTCTCCAACATTTTAATTGTAGATAATAAAGCATGAGTAGTCCATTGGCAACAATGATAAAATTCTGGCATAAATGTTATAGATAAGTATCAAATAGCAACAATTCAGTCGTGCTATAACTAACTTCTTAAACACTTACCTGGACTTGTCCACTACACCACTTGGGATATTTTCTTCCCCTCATCCTGGGATTCTGGCCTTAGGTGAGCCCTTCCTTTAGGCACTATAAATGGGGAACCAGAAACTGGGTCTTTCATGAGAATGCACTCTAGATTAAACACCCTAAGCATCAATTCTTCATTTAGGATATCCTCAGGGCTACCTGCTGCAATCAACTCACCATTTTTCATAGCAAAGAGGCAATCTGCATATCTTGATGCCAAGTTTATATCATGGAGAACCATAACAATTGTGGTGCCCTTTTTCTCGTTGAGGTTTTTTAAAAGTTCCAAAATCTGCACCTGATAAGAAATATCAAGAAATGTAGTTGGCTCGTCCAAAAAGAGAATGTCTGTCTGCTGGGCCAGGGCCATGGCAATCCAAACTCTCTGTCTCTGTCCTCCGGACAGTTCCTCCACAAACTGATCTCTAAGTTTGCTAACTCCCATCATTTCCATAGCCTCCTCTATGGCTTCCTGGTCCTCTGATGTCAACTGAGAAAATGGCTTTTGATAAGGATAACGTCCTCTGGCCACCAGGTCATATACTGTGATGCTCTCTGGCACCATTGGAGACTGTGGCAGCAAGCCGATTATCTTTGCCAAATCTTTGCTGTGCATCTTGTCATAGCCGGCTCCATCCAAAAGTATCTCACCATCAAAGGGCTTTATCAGCCTGGCAAAATTCTTTAAAAGGGTGCTCTTTCCGCAGCCGTTTGACCCAATAATAACAGAAATTTTGTTGGAAGGAATTGTTACATCTATTCCATCTATAATCACTGTTTTATTGTATCCAGCCTTTAGATTTTTTGCTTGGAGAGTATGTATATTCATAACTTAACCTCTTTTGTTTCTAATACTTAAAAGTAAATATATGAGATATGGGGCACCGATGATACCGGTGATTACCCCAACCGGGAATCTAATTGCAAAGGCATTTTGGCCAATCAGTTCTGATGAGAGCACAATGATGGCCCCCATAAGTCCCGCCTGCAAACTGTAAACACCACCTGTTTTTATGATTCTCCTAGTGATATGACCTGCCATAAATGACACTGAGGCCAAAGGTCCCACATAGGCTGTTGCAACGGAAACCATAATCACTGAGGCCATAAGCAAAACAATTCTCTCCCTGTCAATATTCACACCAAGGGTCACTGGCAATTCTTCCCCCAGGCTGAGCACCTTTAGTTCCTTGGTGCGATATTGGATAAAGCAAGTGAGAATTAAAACTGTAATGAAAAATCCTCCTGCCCCTGACAGTTTGGCTGAATTAAGTGATCCAGACAGCCAATGCATTGCCTTTGAAAGGTCGTAAGCGTTTGCCTGCTGCAGTATAAATGTAATTAAAGCCTGCATCATGGCCTGGATTCCTATTCCCATAAGGATTGCCTTATTGATAGAAAAACCATTGCCTCTAGCAAATGAAAATATTATAACAGCAACCAGCACTCCCCCTGCAATTGCAAATGCAGACACCGCCACGCCTTCCAAACCAAGTATCAAAATAGCAAAAACCGCCATGGCTCCCGCCGAAGATGTAACACCCATTACATCTGGGCTGGCCAGTGGGTTTTTCATAATGACCTGAAATGTATTACCTGCCACCCCGCAGGCAATTCCTGCCAGGATGCCAATAATAAGTTTTGGCAGCCTGAGACTCATAACTGCAAAACTTGCCCCCTTTATCTCCTGCCCCATAAGCACCTTTACAACAGTTGCCAGGTCATAATTACTTTCACCAAGGGAAAGCATAAAAAATCCAAGAATAAGGACACCTATGAAAAGTATAATAAGGACTGATATTTCTTTTTTCTTTCTTGTTCTCATTTGATTGCCCTGCCCTTTACAACTAGTAGTATGAAAACTGGAGCCCCTAAGAAAGCAGTCACCACTCCTACTTCCAATTCTCCGGGACGGCCAATCACCCTGCCTGCCACATCTGATAGCAAAAGGAGGGAGGCCCCGTTTATAGCCGACAGGGGAATCAAAGTCTTAAAGTCCCCTCCAATAATAATTCTCACAAAATGTGGAATCATCAGTCCCAAAAATCCAATTGGTCCTGCGATGGCTGTGGTTGCCCCGCACAAAAGGACTGATGCCAAAATCCCTGCTGCCTTGATTAGGGGCACATTTACTCCTAGGCCTGTAGCGGTTTCATCCCCTAGGGTCAACACATTCAGGGATGGAATGAGAATCAGGGCTATAAAAATTCCAGCAAGGATAAATGGCAAAACCACCATTATGTTGTCCCAAGAGCTGGCCTTTATGCTGCCCACTGACCAGAATCTGTACTGCTCCATAACATTCATATTTGGAAGCATGATTAAAGAAACCACAGAAGAGCATGCTGTGGAAGTGGCCGCACCGGCCAAGGCCAATCCAACAGGACCAACCTTTCCCCCTCCTGCCACCATAGCTATGCAATAAACAAAGCACGCTGTAAGAGCTGCCCCTATCAGGGCAAAGATTATATATTCTATAGAAGAATTAATTCCCAATATGGCAATTGCTGCCACTACAGTGCAGGCTGCCCCTGAATTAATGCCTATGATAGAGGGATCAGCAATTGGATTTTTGGTGATTGCCTGCATCAAAACACCGGCAATACTTAGGGCAAATCCAGCCATTATCCCAAGGACTGTCCTCATGATTCTCTTCTCAAAGATTGGTCCTGCCAGGGCATTCTCACTATCTTTACTAAAAAGTTCTGCCAGGCTAATGTCCTTGGAACCTAGTATCAACGAAAGCACAAGAGCAAGTCCCAAAAGCATGAGACTTGCCACTATGAAAAGTATTAACTTTTTATTATTTAAACTATTATTTTGCATTAGAAAGAGCCTGGTTAATCATTTCTAGATATTCTGGTAATGTAGCCTTGATTGAAAGTGGGCTAGGTGTGCAGCTGGCTGCGATTGCTGAATTGTTGTCCATAACTACCACTGCCCCATTTGCCACTGCTGGAACCTGGCTAACAAGGGAATCAGCCTGGAGGGCTGCAAGGGTTGTATCATCACCATAGGTAATAATCAAATCAAGATTCTTTAGGAGGTCGATATTCTCAGATGAGATGCTAATTGTAAATGATGTACCATCATCAATAGCCTTTACTTCCTCAGGGATTGTAAGACCCAAGTCATTTAAGAAAAGTGCTCTTGGATCAAGGCTTGTATATACATAGAAGGAGCCAAGATCTGTTGGGTCAAAGTAAACGAAAGCGGCTGTCTTGCCTTCCATGTCTGGATACTGGGCCAGCTGCTCATCAATAAAGGCTTCAACCTCACTGATAAGGGCCTCACCCTCTGCCTCCATGCCCATGCCCTTTGAGTCAAGGCGGGTCATTGTTCTCCAATCTGTCGCCCATGGCTGTGATTCGTAGGCAACCACTGGAGCAATCTGGCTCAATGTATCATACTCTTCCTGAGTGATTCCTGAATATGCTGCAAGGATTACATCTGGCTCCACTGCAGCCACTGCCTCAAAATCAATTCCATCTACATCATCAAAAACAACTGGTTCCTCTTCGCCGATTGCTTTTAGTCCATCATTTGACCAGAATAAAAGTCCATTGTCATCCAGTAAACCATAATTTGCCTTTGAGACACCTACTGGGGTAACACCTAGGGCAATTGGAATATCATGATTAGCCCAACCTACTGTGGCAATCCTCTCTGGCTTTTCATCTATAGTAACAGTACCAAATGCTGTCTCAATCTCTATTGGATAAGCAGACTGGTCCACCTTTTCCTGAGCGCTTTCATCTGTATCAGCACTTTCTTGCTTGGTATCAGCTGTATCTACACTTGTCTCTTTGCCACATGCAGAAAGCATTGCAACCCCAAGTGTCATTGCTAATATACTTGTTAAAAATCTTTTTCCCATAATGTTTCCTCCGGTTTGAGTATTATATGACTAGTTAGACTTGTAAAGTTATTGTTAGTCATCAAAAGTATTTGTTAGCCGCGTCTAACCTACGTTTTCATATTATATACACTTGGTTAGTCACTTGCAACTCATTTTTTTGATTTATAGGTTTTTGATTTTCCTCAGAAAATCAAGGACCGGACATTGACCAATATTTTCTGAAAGAAAATATTGCCTGGCAAAGCCAGGTTCTTGTGGGCTTTTTCCTTAAGTGGCCCACAAGAAGTCATAAAAAAACAGACCCTAATGGGTCTGTTTAAAACAAGCATCTAGAGAATATTTTTTAAATCTAAGAGGCAGTCCAGTTTGGCATAGAGCAATTTTTCTAATTCCTCATCAGGCTGGGACAAGTCCGGAATCATAATAGGATGACATCCTGCTCCATAGCAGGACCTGATTCCATTTGGTGAATCCTCCACTGCCACTGTCTCCTCTGGCTTTACCCCAAGCATCTGGCAGGCATGCTGGTAAATATCAGGAGCCGGTTTGCCCTGCTTTACCATGTCGGCACAGGCCAGTTCATCAAAGTATTCATAAAGTCCAATCTTTTTTAAGTATCTTGTGGCCCTTTCCTTGTCATTGGCTGTAACAAGAGTGATAGTATATCCCCTTTCCTTTAGCCAGGTGAGAATCTCCACTGCCCCTGGCTTTAGAGGGATACCGTCCTTAAACATTTCCTCAATTAATTCTTTTCTATAATTGCGAACCTGCCAATAGTCAAAGTCCTGGCCGTACCATTCCTTGAATTGTTCTGTGGCAAAAGGTCTGCCCAGTGACCTAATCTGTAAAAACTGGTCATTGGTCATAGTGTAGCCAAAGTGGCTCATAGCAATGGGCCATGCCTTCTGATAGTATTTTTCAGTGTCAGTCAGGGTGCCATCTAAATCAAATAGTACAGCCTTTATTCCTTCCATTAATTCCCCTCGTTAAAACACAACTTGGTTGCGTCCAGAATTCTTTCCTGTGTATAGATTTTTGTCTGCGTCAGCAGTGACTTTTGCAAAGTCATCTTTTGGGTCCCACTCTGTCAGTCCAAAGGTCATGGTAACTTTAATATTGATTCCCTTGCATACAAAGGTATTGAGTTCAATGTCCCGGCGGAGTTTTGTGAGAAGCTCCAGAGCCTGATCCCCATTCATGTCAAAGAGAACAAAGAGAAACTCCTCTCCACCCCAGCGGGCTACAAAGCCTTTGCTGCCAACTGCCGCTGTAAACATCTGGGCCAATTGGATAAGCAACTCATCACCGGTGGCATGACCATAGGTATCATTTACTCGTTTGAAGAAATCAATATCGCCGATGGCGATGTTTCTAAAATCATTATCCTTGCTGCGGAAATTGTCCCCATGGACTCTCTCCATAGTGGCTCGTCTATTGATGAGGCCAGTCAAAGGGTCAATGGAAGCCTGCTCCTTTACCTGCTTGTTATAATCTATTAGTTTTTTCTCCATAGAAAGCTGATCCTGACTAAAAACTGTAACAAGGCATGTGAGAATGACAAAGATTGAGATTGTGTTGGCCAATTGCAACAAAATGTTTTCTGCTGGATCTAGTGTTATATATGGGTCATAGTGGTCTGTGTACCAAAAAAGGGCAATTCTGGTGGCGCACAAGAATACTGAGAAAGCAATCTTTAGATAGATGTTAATGCGGCCCGCCATAAATGCAAATACCAAAAGCACATAAAGAAAATGCTGGATACCTGCGTCCCAACCGTAGATGAAAACACTGGTGAGAATCCATATATAGGCTCCTAAAACCGTAATGACATATTGAGTCTTTAGGTATTTAGTGTATGTGCCGTAGAATATTAAAGTAAAAACACATGCTGCGATAATTGCCAAAAGAGCTGTGACGTGATGGCCATAGACCAAAAATATTACAAGATGTATTAGAAGTAATATAACCATGTCTGTTGTGAAAAATCTCATCAACAGGGCTGGCTTTTTTGTATCATTTTTGTCGTCAATATCTTTCAAAAAAAGACTGACTACCTTCTCCCTAAAGGACATAACCTCTCCCCCGATGCATATCATCAAAAATCCCTAGTAGTATATATAAAGTTATAGTAGATGAAATAATTATTATATTAAATGTAAATATAATCCTATTATGCCACTGTTTCCTTTTTCTTCAAGTATTTTTAATAGGACAAGATTGCAAAAATGGCAGGCCCTAATAGAGCCTGCCTATTTTTTATTCTCCCATTCTAGCCAGCATTTTTATAATTTCTTCTTCCATGGACTTGGTCATGGTCACTTCCATCTTTTCAAATTCCATTCCATCCTGGGAGAAGTATAGGTTTAGGCAGAAGGATGCAAAGCAGCCCTCGATGTCCACATCAATGTCCTGCCAGTCTGTATCTGTGCCGGCCAAGGTTATAGTCTTTATCAGTTCCTTGTCCTTGTAAATTGTGAGAGGAATCTGAGCCAATTCGGAATTAGTATTGGCCCTAACCCTCATAGATAATCTGTAGTTGCCCCGCTCATTGATGCCAACTGTTATCATGTTAGACTTGTTGCGGGCAGTCAGCAGTTTTTTGGTGTCGATAATACCCTTTCCACTGTCATCGATTTGGCAATCCATAAGGATATCATATGGGATATCCTCCTCATCAGCCTCAGCCACAAGTGCCTTGTCCTCTTCTGTGGCCTCATCTAGATACCAGGTAAACACAGGCTTGTTCATAATGAATTTGCAAATAGTGCCTGCAGATCTCTGATATTCTCCTCTTGTTACTGTGCCATTTTTAAGACTCTCTTCTGAGTTGTCAGAGTTGGAATTTTTCTTAGCATTGTTGGCAACCATATATAGGTCGTTTTGGGCCCTGATGATGGAGGCCATGTTTGAAACCTGACCTGGCTGGTCCTGCTCACAGCCCTTTGCCCACCAATCTGTCATGACAAGTCCGTCAAATCCCCACTCCTCGCGGAGAATGACTGTATTTAAATCATAGTTTGCCGCGGTGTGGACCCCATTGATTGGTCCATAGGAGGTCATAACTGCATGGGCATTGCCCTCCTTCACAGCAATCTCAAAGGACTTGAGATATACCTCGCGGATTGCTCTTCCGCTGGCCACCTGTTCTGATGTATGTCTAGCCAACTCCTGCACATTCATGGCAAAGTGCTTGATTGTACCTGTGACACCATATTTGTGCATTCCCTTCAGTTGGGCTGCTGCACACTTTCCTGTGAGAACTGGGTCCTCAGAGAAATATTCAAAGTTTCGTCCATTGAGGGGATTTCTGTGGAGATTCATGCCAGGTCCCAGGAGGACGTCAATCTTGTTTTTCTTTAATTCCAATCCCTCAAAGTTGTATAGTTTTTCCTGCAAAGGCAGATTCCAAGTTGATGCAAGGCAAGCACCATTTGGCATAGCAAAGGCCTTGCGACCAGAATCCATTCTGATTCCTGAAGGGCCGTCTGTGCAGCATGCAACAGGAATGCCATAAGAAAGGAGACTATCGGTAACCCCGCCAAAGGCGCCACCACATCCTGGGGTAACCTTTGGTGAGGACATTCCCTCACCTCTTACGATGGTAATCAAATCCTCATCAGAAAGTTGTCCAATGAATTCTTCCATGGTGCACTTGCCATCACGGACATCCTTTAACTTTAATCCCTTGTCCCCTGTCTGTGGAATCTCTGCAGGGATTGCAGCATCTCTGTGGTCCTTTGGTCTAACTGTAGCAAGAGGCACTGGCTCGTAATCCACTACAAAACCACCCTTGCCATCAGCCTTTGGTTTCATTCTTGAGAATGGGGTCACAGGGGTCATAGCCTCCCTGTGTTCCTTTAACACTTTAAGTTCTTCCTGGACATATTCTCCAGCAATCATCTCTGCTCTAACATCAAATCCCACATAGAATGTGCATGTGCCTGGCTCCAAAACATAGGCATTCTTGTGGCCTGTCACGCCGGAGTCGTCAAAACTTGCCAGGTAATATTCTGGTACATCCATAATAAGCTGCTGGCTCTCACCAGGCTCCAACTCCTTTGTCTTTGCAAATGCCACCAGAATTCTGGCAGGGTTTCCCAACTTGCCCTGTGGCTTTGCGGCGTATACCTGGACAGTCTGCTGGCCCTTTACCTTGCCAACATTCTTTACTGTGGCAGAAATCTCTGCTCCGATTTTAAGGGCCTCCAGATTGGCCTCCACAATCTCAAAATCTGTATAGGAAAGGCCAAAGCCAAATGGGTACAATACCTTGTCCTTGGCAAAGGTCTCAAAATATCTGTAGCCAACATAGATATCCTCTTTGAAGATGTTGCGTTTCTTGTCACCAAAATTCTCCGTAGAAGGGTAATCTGTAATGTCGTAGGCTATGGTGTCAGCCAGGCGTCCACTAGGGCACACATCACCTGAGAGTACGTCAATCACACCATTGCCACCCTCCTGGCCACCCTGCCAGATATAGGCCACGGCATCAGGTTTGTAATCCTGGACCCATTTCATATCTATGATATTACCGGCATTGATGAGAACAACCAACTTGTCAAAGGCTTTTCTTATCTGGGCCAGCATATTTTTTTCGTCCTCTGTCAGGAGGTAAGAGCCTGGCTTGTCAAAGTTGTCCTTGTCCTCTCCAGCTGTACGTCCAATGAGCAGGATTGCCAGGTCAGAAGACTGGGCTGCCTTTTTTGCAATCTCCTCTGTGATAGGCATCTCCTCCTGGAACCATGGCTCTGCGGCCCAGCCCACTCCCATGTCAAATGGGTGGTCCTGGATCCAGTTGTCGTATGTCTCCACCAAATAATCATTGAGACTATAACGAGAATCAGCGGCAATTGCCTCCTTGACTCCGATTACATATTTTGTATTTACAAGCCCACCTGAGCCGGTGCCACTTTTGTAATAGTTGTACTGACTGCGGCCAAAAAGAGCAATGCGGCTGCCCTCCTTAAGAGGGAGAACCTGATTATCATTTTTGAGAAGAACAATTCCTTCTGCCACTGACCTTCTGGCTGTCTGGGCAAATAATTCTTGATCTAATATTTTACTCACAAAAATTACCTCCTAAATGTGATAAATACAATATATCAAAGACTTACAAAAAAACACCCCTTTGATTTTTCAAAAGGGTGTCATTTTTTTACTCTTATTCTACAGCATTAATGAGACCAAGGATTTCCTCCTTGATTTTGCCGTTGACTGCAAGGGCGTTTTCCCTGCTGTCCTGGTTAGAATAGAAATAGAATTTAATCTTTGGCTCAGTGCCTGATGGTCTAACTGCAAACCAAGAACCATTATCCAAGAAAAGTCTGATGGCATTCTGTGGAGGAATGTCCTCATAACCATTGATATAGTCAATGACCTTTTCTACCTTGGCGCCAGCCACCTCTGCAGGGATATTCTCTCTAAACCATTTCATCATGCGGCCGATTCTCTGGGAACCAGCGATGCCTTCCAATACAAGGTTTGGCTCATCCTCTGCAAAGAATCCATATTTTGCATAGATTTCCTGGAGAACGTCCCAAAGGGTCTTGCCCTGCTTTCTGTAGTATGCAGCGGCCTCAGCCACCATCATACCTGCTGAGATGCCATCCTTGTCACGGATGTCCTCACAGATTGCATATCCCACAGACTCCTCATAGCCAAAGAGATATTGGTAACCATTCTCATGGAGATAAGGAATCTTGCCGCAAATATTTTTGAATCCTGTCAGGGTTTCAAACATCTCTACCCCGTATGCCTTTGCTATGATAGTAGAAAGGGTAGATGTGACGATGGATTTTACCATGGCGCCCTTTTTAGGCAGGGTGCCTGCATCCTTGTGACCCTCCAGGACATAATTAACCAAAAGGTAACCAGTCTGGTTGCCGTTTAATGGAACATAGTTGCCATCAGCATCTCTGATCTCGATGGCAAATCTGTCAGCGTCTGGATCTGTAGCCATCAGCAGCTCTGCCCCCAGTTTTCTACCATATTCCTCAGACAGTCTAAAAGCCTTTGGATCCTCTGGATTAGGATATCCAACTGTGGTGAAATCTGGGTCTGGATTCTCCTGCTCTGGGACGATGGTCCAGTTGGTGAATCCTCTGTCATTAAGCATCTGTCTGAATGGGATGGAACCGCATCCATTGAGTGGTGTGTATACCAGTGGAATAGAAAGGTCCAGCTCATCTCCCTCATGGATTGCCAGGGACTCAATCTTGTCCAGATACTGTCTGTCATATTTCTCGTCCAGGACAACAATCTTGCCCTGGGCAACGCATTCATCAAAGTCTGCCTTTTTCACACCAGTCCACATATCAACTGCATTGATGCACTCTGTCATGCCGTCAGCAATCTCAGATGAAACCTGACATCCATCCTCCCAATAAGCCTTGTATCCATTGTATTCCTTTGGATTGTGGCTGGCGGTAATATTTATACCAGAAATAGTGCCAAGTTCCCTAATCATATAAGCAAGCTGTGGAGTTGGGCGCAGGTCAGGAAAGACATAAGCCTTGATTCCATTTGCGGCAAAAATGCCTGCTGCCAACTTTGAGAATTCTTTAGAAAAATGTCTAGGGTCGTGGGCGATAACAACACCCTTGGATGCTGCCTCTTTTCCCTTTGCATTAATATAATCAGCCAGACCCTGGGTAGCCTTACCAACAGTGTAAAAATTCATCCTGTTAGTACCAGCCCCAACCTTTCCCCTCAGGCCTGCTGTACCAAAGGCAAGATCCTGGTAGAATCTTTCCTCTTTATCCTTTTCATCAGCTGCGATGGCAGAAAGCTCGGCCCTAAGAGGATCAGCCTCTGGCAACTTTTCCATCCACTCTGCGTAGCGTACTTTGTAATCCATATAATATACCTCCAACAAAATATGACGTTACTAACCTATATTTTACCATATTATTTTTATGGAGGCTCGGACATTTTTAGTAATCAAACTAGTGCTTATAGTCCATTCACTTAAGGAACTATTTTCTACCCTTGGAGTAGATGCCTGCGGCTGCAAGTGCTGCAATTGCTAATAGCAGAATGAATACTGCGATTACGCCCTTAGGGTCAAAACCTGAGCCGTGCTTTGCGGACTCTTCGTCATCTACTTTCTGCTGATTCATGTCCTGTGATTCTACCTGGGTATGGTCTACATTGTCAGTCTCCTCCTTAACAGATTCTTGACTGTCAGATACATTATCTCCTTCATCTTCCTTTGAATCTGCAGAATCCCTATTTGTAGTTTTACTGTCTGCAGTCTTGATAGTCTCTTTATCAGGGGTACTAGTAGCATCAGTTTTTGTGATAGTCTTGTCATCTGTAATTTGGGCATCTCCACTTCCTGTGTTTCCTGAGTTTACTGTATTTCCTGTACCACTTTCATTTGTAGGGCTGGCAGTTTCTTGATTACTAGAACTATTTCCAGTACCTGATGGGTTGCTGCCAGGCTGACTGTCCCCTTCTTCATTGCTTGATTCTGCTGCCCTTACCAGGTAGAGTTTCAAATCCTTTAGGGCAAAGGTGGCTCCGTTAGGGTCATCTGGTCCTGCTACATAATACTTTATGGTCAATTTGCCGTCGGTTACCTCAATGGCATTTTCTAACATCATGTCTTCAAAGAGGACATCACCAGTATCTATTGGAGCAGACTTGACCTCAGTCTCCTCAGTGGCCAAAGCCATTTGAGCGTTTGTGATATTAGACTTTACCTTGATGTCATTTTCTAATACATAGCTGCCATTTGGCAGGTCGGTAATCTGATAAGAGAAAACTGAGTCAAAGGCTGACTGTGACCAGGCTACCAATAGATTTTCATTTTCTACCCAAGGAGTAAAGCCTTCAAAAGTCCAACCACTTGTGCCATCAGTCCCAAAGTCCCAGGTCCATGGAATGCTTTCATATCTAAACTCATCTCCATCATTGCCCTCTACATCTACTGTCAGAGTTTTTGTTTCAGACTCTGCGATTACCTCCTTGTTTGGATAGTAAGCGCCAGCCTTTACATCCAGGGCTTGACCATTGGTTATGCCAGAGTCTGCTGTGATTTCGTATGACCAATTGCCATCAGAATTTACAGGCACATTAAATGCCCTATCCCCTATGTAAAGGGTTACATATTCCACATAGGAAGCAGAGCCTGTGATTTCAAATGGAAAATCCTCCACCTTAGCCCCATCAGCAAGATCTAGTGTTACACTAGTCAAAGAATTAAGGTCCTCCACAAAGTTTGCTCCCTTGATGTCGTCCACATAGATTGTGCCTTCCTCTGTGGCCCCAGTCTGGTCAGTATAAATGGCAACTGATTTGAGGTTTTGGCTAGAGTCAATTACATGTCCGCTGCCGGCCCAGGCCTCCTCACGTATTGCCGAGAATGGGCAGTAGAATTTTACCGGTCCCTTGCCTGTCAAAAATCCAGTGTAGGAGAATGTTGACACATCTGTTTCAACCTGTATTTTTATATCATTATCTGAACCATCTGAATAAACGAAAAGTTCAAATCCGTCGCTGCCGGACAGATTGAGCAAGTCCATGGTTTTATTAGCCCCTGCATAACCCTTGCCAGCATAGTTGTAGTCAATTCTTGCGCAATAACTTCCCTCATAAACATTTTCAGAGGAAATGCTCATGTCAAAGTTGCCGCCGCCAGAGTTTACAGAATATGCCTCCTTTAAAAGGTTTGTAGAGCCTGAATAACTCTCAAAATCATCTACCTTGCTGGAGTCGTTTACATAGATGGAATCTACATAGACATTGTCTCCCAAAAGCAGGCTATAGTTGCCTGTGTATACATTTGTAGAATCCAGTTTAATTGTCTCATCTTCTCCTGCAATCTTTATAGACAAGGCAGACACATGGCTCATATCCATATCTGCATCTCCTGCAAAATCTGCAAAGGATAATTTTTTTATTTCTCCCTTGCCTGCTTCAAGACCAATGGCAGTGGAAGAAATCTTATTGCCATTTTTGTCCTCCAAAGTAAGGACTACAGAATCAGCAGCCTTTCCCTTCAGCCATACATAGAGGCTATCGTATCCTCCAAAGTCCCTGTCTCCCAAGTCCTTTGTAAAGATACTGCCCTGGTTATTAGATACCTGATATGCAGCCTCCAGATTTGTGTCCTGTCCGAAATAGTACTCGCCATCCTCCAGGACGTTGGGCGGAGCCTGGGCTGCCAGTGGAATTGATTTTGTCCCTGAGGAAATTTCTACAGAGTTGATAACTGCACTTGAGTCTCCTGCTGCTTTCACCCTGATTACCCTGACTGGTGTGGCCACATCCAAGTCTCCGAAGAGGCCATTTCCTAGGCTTGGCGCCTGGGTAAAGGTTACTCCGTCAAATGACTGCTCTACAGTCACTCCCTCTCCTGAGGCAGATACCCTGTATGCATTTATATCATCACCAGTCTTATAGATGATGACAGCCTCCTCTTCATTTGCTGCAATTCCATTTGATTCATAATTCCAGTTGTCGTTTTTGTATGCGAATTGTTCTGGAGAATTCTTACCAAAATCCTTGTCCTGTATTAAAAGGTTTTTACCTACAATAAATCCATCATCCAAATATGCATCCCCCTGATTAATGTAGGTCAATTCTATAGAGTCTAGGATGCACTTTGACTGGCCGGCAATGTATATTCTCACATAGTAATAATTCCCTGATTGGCTAATATTCTCCAGAGAATAAAGGCCTGAGCCAAGGGATGATACTCCATCTACCTGGTCATAAGTTATGCCATTTTCTGACATGACAAATCTAGGTACAAAATCTGCAGCCAATTCAGTAGTGGCCTTTACAGTAACCTTGTCCACTGGAATGATAGATTTGTATTCTATATATCCCTCAGTCTCGGACTTGTTTACTATGGTGCTACCAGACAGGCTAACATTGGCTGAGTGGTCATAACTATAGGTATTTCTCACCTCAGTTGGATTTGGGTCATTTGCTGATACAGCAATCAAATCAAGGCCATCCACCAGTTTGTGATTTACATTTGATACAGTCACAATGTTTGACCAAGGTCCATGGCCGCTTTCGTTTACCCCCCTGATTCTATAAGAATAGGTGTGTCCATCCAAAGCGGTCTGGTCATGGTAACCTGCGATGCAGTCGATTGACTTATTCTCCCAGTTGCGGCCGCTGTCATAGAGGTCGTCTGCAATGGTAGTCCAAGCTGGGTCATCAGTGTCTGTAACAGCCCCATCTATTCTCTGCAATTCATAAGAGGATGCACCTACCACCCCTCTGTATTTAATATCAGCTACAGAGCCGTTTAAAAATGACTTGTCATATTCTCCATCCCCATAGAGGAGAGGGCCAGCAGTCTGGTCTGGGGCCGGGATTGGAATTTCCTTTGCCTCCTGATAATTTGCGGCATTGCCATTTAGGATTTGTGCATAGGCATAAATTGCCCTTAAAATTTCTGTCTCCCCATAATAGTCACCTGACACAAATCCTGGCCAATGATATGCAGCCCAATATCCATCCTCATCATGGAAATAATATCCATAGCCATCCTTGTGAGCTCTAAGAGACCACATCATGATGCCATTGGTGCCATTTTCTATTCCCTTTTGGAAAACCTCCACGCAAGGCTCTGCTGTAGTCTTGGCTCCAAATTCTCCCAGGATAAATGGCTTGCCAGCCTCATGGCAGGCCCTTGTATCATCAGCGCATCTGGTAGCATAGTTTCCCTCATAATAGTGGGCACCTAATATATCAGCTGGATTATCTGCCGACCTGGACTGGACTGTGGTGGACATGCGTCCATCCAAAACCAGGTGGTTGCCATCAATAGACTTGATATGGTTTACCATCTCAATAGTCCATGCTGACAGCACGTCGTCATAGGTCTGCTGGTTTGTCTGGTTGCCACCTGCCTCATTTGCAGTTTCCCAGCAGAGAATAGCCTTGTCGTTTTTGTACTTTACTCCTGTTACAGAATTCTCCCTCTCTAAAAGATGAGAAATCATCTGCTTAAAATAATCCTTGCACTTATCGTTGGAATAAAAATTCCAAGCCCAGGACTGAAAGCCTGTATTGGAGCAGGCATTGCCATCAGACTCCCCTGCCAGCCATACATATCCGTCCATACCACCAATCCAATGCCAGTGGTCAACCAAGGGAATAACCAAACGAATCCCATACTGGTTGCAAGTAGCAAGGAGCTGGTCCAACTCATTTAATGCATCCTCATCAAAGGTCAAATTCCCCTCTGAATCTACTCCTGTAACATAGGCCTTGCCTGAGTTGAATCCGTTATAGACTGGGATTGTATAAGACCTGGTCACATTGCCTCCCATTGCCTTAATTGTTTTGATAGCATTCTCCTGCTCCCAGGCATTGTCGCTGGTAGCCTGTGGATAGTTTAGGGAAATGAATCTCAACTCCTGATCCCCGTCCATCAGTTTTGTTCCATCAACACTTACAAAATTTTCAAACACAGTATCTCCCCCTGTTTCGTTAGCAGCCAGTGCTCTTGTTGGCATAGCCGTCACAAGCATGCTAACTAAAAGGCTTGTTTGCATAAGCCTTTTTAGAAATTTCTTAAACATTTTATCCCCCTTTTACATTAAAAAATATTAATTACATAGATTAGTCAGACCATCCTTTAGTTTGTCCAACTTAATCTGTGAATCCTCAGCATTTTCCCCTTTTACCCCAAAATAAAATTTGATTTTTGGCTCAGTGCCAGAAGGTCTAACGCAGCACCAAGCATTATCATTTAACTGGAAATATAAAACGTTGCTTTCAGGCAGGTCTGTTTTGCCCTTCTCCCCAGTAGTTAAATCAACGACCTGTCTTGTCTTATAATCCTTGAGGCAAATCACCTTGTATCCAGCCAATTCCCTAGGTGGATTTGCTCTCAGATTATCAATAATCTGTCTAATCTTTTCTGCACCCTCTATGCCTTTGTAGGTAAGAGTTTCCAGCCCCTCTTTGTAGTAGCCATACTTTTGGTAGAGTATCTCCATCTGATCCACCAGGGTCATGCCCCGATATTTACACCAGGCTGCCAGGTCACAAAGCATCATTACTGCAACGCAGGCATCCTTGTCTCTGGCATAGGTGCCGGCCAAGCAGCCATAACTTTCCTCCATGCCAAATACAAAGTCATAAGAATTGTCCTCCTGGAATTCCTTGATTTTTTCTCCTATATATTTAAATCCAGTCAGCACCTCAAAGAGTTTTACACCTGCATCTTTTGCAATTGCCTTTAGCATATCTGTGGTAACGATTGTTTCCACCACTGCTGCATTCTCCTTTAATTCCTTTTGGGTGAGAATGTAGTTTGCAATCAAAACTCCTGACATATTTCCTGTAAAGGAAAGATAGTTGCCATCTTTGTCCTTGGCATAGACTCCCAGCCTATCCGCGTCAGGATCTGTGGCCAAAATTATGTCTGCATCCACATCCTTGGCCAGTTTTAGAGCCAATTCAAAGGCTGCCTCAGACTCTGGGTTTGGATATTCCACAGTCGGGAAATTACCGTCAGGCTTTTCCTGCTCAGGCACCACATATACCTTTTCAAATCCCAACTCCTTGAGAATTCTTCTGACAGGAATATTTCCAGTGCCGTGGAGTGGTGTATATACAATTTTGATGTCAGATGACATCTGCGAAATAATCTTTGGATTAATGGCCTGAGCCTTTACATTTGCTATGTATTCCTCATCGATAAAATCTGGCATCTGGATGTATAATCCATTTCTTTTTGCCGCATTACATTCCATGGTAAGAGGACTGTCATAGGAACTAATCTGGTCAATCTCATCCATAATCCCCCTGTCGTGAGGAGGAGTAATCTGAGCCCCATCCTGCCAATAAACCTTGTATCCGTTGTATTCTCTAGGATTGTGGCTGGCGGTAATTACGATACCTGCTATACAGCCCAGTCTGCGGACTGCAAATGACAACTCTGGTGTAGGACGGAGGCTGTCAAAAACATAGGCCTTTATCCCATTTGCGTTTAGGCAAAGGGCCGCTTCCCTGGCAAATTCCTCAGACTTAATTCTGGAGTCAAAGGCAATAGCCACTGCTGGGTCAGCAACCTGGAATTTTAAAATGTAATTTGCCAGACCCTGGGTAGCCTTTCTAACAGTGTATTTATTCATACGGTTGGTGCCGTATCCGATGACCCCTCTCAGGCCACCTGTGCCAAATTCCAGGTCCCGATAAAACCTGTCCTCTATCTCCTTTTCATCTGTTAGGCCGGCAAGTTCTCCCCTTACCTCCTGGTCAAAAAAAGGATTATTTAACCATTCCTCATACTTTTGTCTATAGTTCATTTTTCTCCTCTATACAGTGGATGCT
The DNA here is from genome assembly GCA_024684955.1 of Pseudobutyrivibrio sp. GTDB lineage: Bacteria > Bacillota > Clostridia > Lachnospirales > Lachnospiraceae > Pseudobutyrivibrio. The sequence continues at coordinate 42,551 of JAIKWH010000034.1, read as the reverse complement.
ATTGCCTCCACATATCCCTCAATTTCAATCATTTCAACACCACTTGGGATGATAAAATGATCTCCCTTTTTAATATCCCTGCCATTTATCTGGCCCTGACCCTCAAGGACAGAAAAGAGCATAAATGGATAGTCGTTTTTAAACTTGTTCTTGCCCTGGACCTCCATCTTAAAAACCTTGTAATACTCACATTCATACAGGGGTTTCAGTTGGTTTGCCAGAGAATTAAAATCCGATGCATCAATGACAGAATCCTTTGCAGAAATTGCAGGAGCATTTATTACATCAATACTTTTATCAATATGTAATTCTCTAGGCTTTCCATTTGAAAGTCTGTCATAATCATAAAGGCGGTAGGTCACGTCCGAATTCTGCTGTGTTTCCAAAATGAGAAATCCTGCTTTTATGGCGTGGACCGTGCCTGGGTTAATCTGTATGAAATCTCCCTTGTGGACAGGGATTTGACGTATCAACCCCTTCCAATCTTTATCCTCTATCATCTGGGCCAATTCACTCTTTGAAGAGGCATTGTGGCCTATGACAAGGGAGGCATCCCTAGGACAATCGATTACATACCAGCATTCTGTCTTTCCAAGAGAGCCTCCCTCATTTAGTTTTGCATAAGCGTCATCTGGATGGACCTGGATGCTAAGGTCATCTTTTGCATCAATGATTTTTATTAAAAGTGGAAATTTATCGCCACCAACATTTCCAAATAATTCCTGATGTTCTTTCCAAAGTTGGGAAAGTTTCTGACCTGCATACTTGCCATTTTTGATGTGACAGTCCCCATTCTCATGGGCTGCAATTCCCCAGCATTCTCCTATGTCCTCACCATCGATCTGGTAGCCAAAGTCATCCCTCAGTTTGCTACCTCCCCAAATGTTGTGTTTGAATACTGGATCCAAAAATAAAATTTCTTCCATAACCTATCCTTTCTTTTTAGCCTTGTTTTTATAGAAAGGACCAGCCATGATTCAATTCATAAACAGTGTCCAGATATGAAAATCACGACTGGTCCACTGTTATAACCTGCTATTTAATTCCTATTGCCTTGTCATCCTCTGACAAAGAATTGTTTGCCTTTATAAAGTCCACAACCTCATCCACTGTTGTAAAAGCCAGGGCAACATATGAGTCTGCGGCCCCGTAATAAAGAGCAATCCTGCCTGTTTTTCCATCACAAATTGTGGCGCATGGGAAGCAGACATTAGGCACAAAGCCTCGCTCCTCATACCAGGTCTCAGGGGTGAGCATAAAATCTCCCGTCCTATATTTAACAATGGAAGGATTGTCTATATCCAAAATTGCAGCCCCGACAGAGTAAACAAAACCATTGCAGGTGCCTGTTACTCCGTGATAGAAAAGGAGCCATCCCTCAGAGGTTTCGATAGGAGCCGCGCCCCCACCAATTTTTAGTGACTGCCACCATTCTCCAGAAGGGGACATCACATGTCGGTGTCTGCCCCAGAATTCCATGTCCGGACTCTGACTGAGGAAAATATCTCCAAATGGTGTGTGTCCGCTGTCTGATGGGCGGGAAAGCATCATGTAATTTCCATTTATTTTTCTAGGGAAAAGCACGGCGTTTCTATTGAATGGAATGAAGGGATTTTCTATTCGAATGAAGGTTTTGAAATCAGTAGTTTTAGCAATACCAATAGAAGCGCCGTAAAATTCCTGACACCAGATTACGTAGTAGTTATCCTCCACCTTTACCAGGCGTGGATCGTATGCGTATTCTGGCATGAAACTATTTCCATCTTGATCAACAAATTTGATCTTTTCCTTAGATATATCCCAATTAAAACCGTCTTTACTTTCGCCTAGATAGATTGCAGGAATTCCGTTGGTTTGCTCACCTCGGAATACTCCCACAAATCCTCCCTGGTAAGGGACAACTGCGCTGTTAAAAATTCTAGCCACTCCCTCCACAGGATTGCGGTTAATGATTGGGTTATTCTCATATCTCCAAATAGGGCCCTTTGCCCCGGATGGCCTGTCCTGCCAAGGCATATTCTCCACAGGTTCAAAGCCCAATATCTTCAATTTGCTCATTACTTTTTCCCCTCTAGTACACATAAATTTTTTCTTATCAATTCGCATCTTTGCTTTACGCAGTCCACGCTTCTGCCTGGATCCTCTGGCGTGTTAAATACATAATCAATCAACTTTTCTACAGTGGTAGACGCCACATGGAGTCTTGTGTCACTAGATGCATAGTAGATAAATACCTCATTGTTTTCATTGACTATGGCACCGTTTGTGAAAACTACATTGCTGACATCTCCTACTCTCTCCATGCCACGAGGTCCTATGAGAAGACCTGATGGCTCTGCGATTACCTTTGACGGGTCATCTAAATCTGTGGCAAAGGCATAGATTACGTATCGCAGTCCTGCTGCCGTGTTTCTTACACCATGAGCAATATGGATAAAGCCCCTATCTGTTTTGATAGGTGTAGCTCCGGCTCCATTTTTTGCCTCAGTGATAGTGTGGTATTTTCTTAGGCTGGTCATCTTCTCCTGGTCAATTACTGCATGAGTGATGTCCTGACAAAGACCAAATCCAATACCACCGCCGGATCCTGTCTCAATAAAGTCATCCATTGGTCTTGTGTAAAAGGCATATTTGCCATCCACAAACTCTGGGTGGAGGACCACATTTCTCTGTTGTGGAGAATTTAGGGTGATGAGATTTGGCAGTCTCTCCCAAGTCTTTAAATCCTTGGTCCTGACAATGCCGGCTGCAGCCACTGCTGCAGACAAATCATTCACAGAAGTGTCCTTACTCTCGGAGCAAAAAACTCCATAGATATATCCATCCTCATGGGCAGTCAGTCTCATGTCATATACGTTGGTTTCCTCAGGGCAAATGTCCTCCAAGAGAATTGGGTAATCCCAAAATCTAAAGCCTTCTGTACCCTTGTCACTTTCCGCCACTGCAAAAAAGGACTTTCTGTCATTTCCTTCCACTCTAGCGACAAGGTAATATTTTCCATTTAGGTAAATAGCCCCAGAATTCATAACAGCGTTGATACCCAGCCTTTCCTGAAAGTTTGGGTTGGTATCCATATCCAGGTCATATCTCCAAATAATTGGAGCATGTTCCCTGGTCAAAACAGGGTTTTCATACCTGTCAAAGATTCCATTGTAAAAGCCACTCTTTTGATTTTTCCTTGTAATTAATTTTTCCTGCTTGTCTTTTTCTATGTAGTAGTTGGGATGCAGCATATCAGCCTCCTATATTTCTTTTCATTAGTTCAAAACACATTCTTCCGTTGTGGTATGGGCACTTCCATGGCTCCACAATAGGTCTGCCATAAAAGGGTTTTCCCTCCTTAGTGACTTCCCAAAACCACTCGGAACCTGGCCTCTTGTCACAGACATATTCCTTTATAAATTCCCAGATAGATTTGGCAGCCTCCAGGTATTTTACCTGGGTAATGTCCCTCTCGTATCCATTTACAAAGCCCACTATAGCCTCGGCCTGAACCCACCAAACTCTGTGCTCATTTACCAGACCCTTCTCGCACTCATTTGCCAGAGAATGTCCATCAAATGCTGTCAAATAAATATTCTCTGTCAGCCCATCTATGACTGGGGCAAACTTTAGTTTTAGGCTATCATCCCCCAGAATTTTTAGGGTCCTATCAAGTAGCCAGGCTGTCTCTATATCATGTCCATAGGAATGGAGGTCGATTAAAGACTTATATTCCCGGTCAAAAAACACCTCCAGCCTCTTTAGTTCTGGGTTATAAATTTTCTCGTGTACAATTTTTAAAATGGAGAGAATTGCCTCTAGTACCTGAGGATCTTTTGAGACCCTATAGAGTTCTGTGTAGCCTTCCATTACATGCAAAATTGTATTCATGGTCTTTTCAGCAATGATTCCATTCTCGGAAAGTTTTTCGTTTGACTGTGGCTTAAAATCCCTAGTAAAAGCCTCCAGGTATCCATAGTCATCCTTGCAGTTTTTTTCTATTAAATCGAAAAGACTCTTTGCTGTGCTCAAGGCCATGCCGTCCTTTGAAGCCTCGTAATATGATGACAGGGCATAGATTGCAAAGGCTTGATTATAGGTATGTTTTGTTGTGTCCAAAGGATTGCCTTTGTAATCCAAAGACCAGTAGACTCCACCATTCTCGGTATCCAGGCACTTTTCCATGAGAAACCTGTACCCCACAGTGGCAGCCGACAGGTACTGCGGGTCCTTAAACAGGGTGTATGCATTGGAGAAAAACCAGGTGATTCTGGAATTTAAAATGCAGCCCTTCTCAGCCTCCTTGTCCAGATGGAGGTCATAGTCCAAAAAGCCATAGTAGCCTCCATTTTCCTTATCCATGAGACCCATCCAAAAGGGAATTATCTCCTCCCTTAGATGGGCACTAATTTCCTTAACCATTTCTATATATTCCATTTACCCCTTTACCGCTCCTTGAGTTATGCCGCTATAAATCTGCTTTTGACAAAGAATAAAAACTATAAGTGCCGGTGTCAGAGAAATAATTACTCCGGCACAAATCAAGTTATACTTGCTACCCATAGGTCCCACAAAGGTATACAGGGTGGTTGCAATAGTCCTGATGCTCTTGTCCATTAGGTAAAGATTTGCACAATAATACTCGTTGTAAACACTAACACCCTTTAAAATGCAGGATGTAACGATTGCTGGTTTCAATAGCGGAAGGATTATCTTCCAATAAATCTGCCAGTAACTGGCCCCGTCGATAATGGCTGACTCGTCCAGAGAAACTGAGATATTTTCCATGAATTGAATGAATATATAAATGGAAATAACGTCAGTACCGCACATCATGATGATGTATCCATAGAGGTGGTTTACAAAGCCTAGGGTTGACATGATCTTGTAAACCGATACCTGCATGGCAACTGCTGGCAATAAAGATGCAAATAAGAAGAGGTTTCTGATAAATGTATTTCCTCTAAACTTGAACCTATTAAGGACGTAGGCCAACTGGGTTCCAACAATAATTGAAATTGTGAGAACGCATATCATTACTATTACTGAATTGATAAAGGCCCTGCCCATGTTTGCAGTGGTAAAGGCCTTGATGAAGTTGTCAAAATTAAGCCAATTTTTTGGCATGGTCATTACGCTGGTAGTATTGTATTCTTCGTCTGTTTTAAAGGCTGTGATAAAGCAGGTTATAACAGGGAGAACTGCAACTATCCCAAAAAATATTAGGGATGCATATTTGATAATTATCCATGGGATATTCTTTAGATTTTTCATTAAACCGCAGTTCCTTTCTTATTCTTTTTTCTTGATTTTTTTGCTGCATAAGACTCATCATCACTATCTGCATCTCTAAAGATGTATTTGAAGAAAAGTTTCTGCAAAATCGTGGCTGCAAAAATAATCAGTAGGAGCACTACTGCCATGGCTGAGGCCAGGCCTACCTTTTGAGTGACATGGGCCAGTTCATTCATGACAACAAAATAGGTGCCGGTACCATTTGTTCCGCCAGTGATAACGTATGGTGGCTCGAATGCACTGAGGGAACCAGTTATGGATAAAATCACATTTAGGGTTACGATAGTTTTGATACTTGGCAAGATAATATGGATAAACTGTTTCCACTTGTTTGCTCCGTCCAGAGCCGCTGCCTCATAGAGTTCTGCATCCACAGACATGATGGCTCCTATAAAAAGCACCATATTGTTTCCAAAATATCTCCACACTGATGACGCAACCAGTGACCAGTTGTTTACTGATCGGTCCTTTAACCAATATGGTAATTCCTCCAGGGAGAATCCCAGGGCCTGCAGGACTGAATCAAGGACAAAGCCTCTGGTGTAGAAAAATTTAAAAATGAATCCGATTGCAATTCCGCTGATTAGATAAGGGAAAAACATTAGTCCCTTAAAGAAGTTTCCTCCCCTTACCTTAAAACTAAGGATTACTGCCAGATATAGGGCCAGAGCCAACTGGAAAAGAGCACCTACAACATAGAATCCACTGAGTTTTAAGGCTGAGAAACAATCATCTCTCTTAAACACGTCTATGTAATTCTGAAATCCTACAAACTGCCTTGACTCTGGTGGGGTCAGGTATTTCATCCTATAAAATGAAAACTTAACCATCTCACCAAATGGCAGATAGGTAAAAACAAAAAGGAGTAAAAGAGGGATTACTGTAAATCCAATAATCAATGTGGTCTGCTGACCCTTTTTGCTTCTGGACCATCCTTTGATGTCTTGTAATTTTGAAGCCATAAAAACATTCACCTTTCATTCTTTATTTCTCTTCTTCAATTAAGTTAATTTCATTATAGCGTTTAAGTTTATTTAGTCACTAAAGTATCTTGTAGTTATTCATTCTATATTGCAGAGATTGGACAAACTGGCAAAGTGTACAATTATCCTTTTAGCCTTTTAGTTACCTTGTATAATCAAGGGTTTTTATCTGTGTTTGGGGCAATTTCTCTGGGATTATCAAGTTTGAATTCTTAGTTAATAATCTGATTAATTTTAGAAACTTAACTTAATTGCATTTGTTATTTAGTTAAATTTAGTGTAGAATCTTAAATAATTAATTAACTAAGTTATATGAGGTTAAGTTATATGTTAAGCAATACAAAAAGCAAATCTTTATTTTTAAGTCGTAATGTAAAGGAGAGACCACTGGAATTTTGTCATCTCCTATTCTGTGGTCAGGTCCCAGCCAGAAAGCCAGACCTCTATAGATTCTCCAGCAAAGATTCCATCCTTTTGATTTATACAATCTCAGGCAAGGGCCAGATTGAAACTGAGGACCAGGCATTTGAGGCAGAGCCAGGCAGCCTCTTTTTATCCCAGGGAAAAAGTGAGTACACCCTGGCTGCCATTACTCCAGCCTGGAACTTTAATGCAATTACCTTTGAGGGGAAGTGGCCTATGGCCCTTTTGGCTGAAAAGGGAGGCAAAATTTTTAAACTTTCTCCAGCATCTCAGAGCCCAGCTTTGGTTGACTGTATATGTAGCCTTGGCCACGGGAGAAATGAATTTTCCCCAAGCGATCGGGAGGACCTGTTTTTTGCCAAGTGGATAACGGATATTCTTGTGGAGTTTTCCCTTTTGGGAGTTTCTACAGAAACTGACAAGAAAAGGGTTACCAAGGCCATCAAAACAATAAAGACAATGTTAGAGACCAACTATGCCAAAAACCTAACCCTAGACATGCTGGAGGATGAGTTTGGGGTGAACAAATACAGGATTTGTAGAGAATTTAAAAAAGAATATGGAACCAGCCCTATACAGTTTATTAACCAAAGGAGAATCGACAGGGCAAAGGAATTGCTCTTTACCACAGACCAGACAGTGACCCAGATTGGCCTTGCTGTGGGATTTGAAAACATAAATCACTTTATTAATACCTTTAAAAAATTCACTGGCACAACGCCACTTAATTATAAAAAAAATACAGCCCCTATTTTACAGGAGCTGTACTATCCCTCTCAATCAACTGGCCTTCCACGATGAAGACCCCTGGTTTGTAATTGGGATTTGATATTTTATTAATGACCTTTTCTATGGAGATCCTGGCCATGTCTGTCATGTTGACCTCGTAGGTTGTGATGCCTGTATTACATAAGCCGGGGAAGAGAAAATCATCGAATCCCACAACGGATATGTCCTCCGGAACCCTGTATCCATCTTTTTGCAGCCGATTAATTACATAGGCAGCAGTAAGGTCGCAGTTGCAGACAAATGCAGTAGGCATGTCCTTTGGCATCTTTATCTTGTCCTCCTCAACCATACGGCTGTTGGACTGATCTCTATCCTCAATAACATAATCCTTTTTAAATTCGATATCATTCTCAATCAGGCATTTTCTATAACCTAAATATCTATCGGTAATACTCTTGGTTGCCCCAACAGTACCAACAAAGGCAATCTTTTCATGGCCTAGGTTGTGCAAGAAATTGCAAAGTAGATACTCTCCATAGAAACTGTTGGAAATAACAGCATCTGCCACCTCCATGTCATCATAAAAATCAAGATAAACAGTAGGGATATCGTACTTTTTCTGAAAATTGGCCAAGTAATCCCTGTCCATTTTTCCTATGACGATTATTCCATCTACCTTATTCTCTAAAACTATCTTTGGGATTTTCTTCTGTTCTTCATCTGAGATGTCAACGATTTCGAACATTGTGTAGCAAGCCTGGTCCATAGCGGCCTTGCTAACCTCTTGGTAAAGGTGCCAATAAAAGGAAGTGTATTTGCTGGCGTAGCGCTCAGCCATGAGAATTCCAATATTGGAGCCACCCTCTTTTACCTTGGTTTTCTTTGTGGCTACTGGCTTTACATAGCCCATTTTTTCAGCTGTTTCCTTTATCTTTTTCCGCATCTCGTCACTAACGCCCTTTTGACCTGACAAGGCCTTTGACACTGAGACGGTGCTAACACCTACAGCCTCTGCTATATCTGCTAATTTCACAATCTGTTCCATGAAGTAAATCCCTTTCGGCTAGCTAATTAGTTATATCGTTTAAGTTAATTCTATTTTTCCTTATTTACTTTGTCAATTCCTATTTGACTTTATTTCCTTGGCTGTCAAAAGTTTTGATATAGTTCACAAGTTCATCTAGATTAACCTTGGCTATGCCGATTTTCTGGTCCGCTGCTCCATATCCCATTATGAGGCTTCCCTTATCAACCACTGCCCCGGTTGTAAAAATACAAGGGCACAGGAATTTATCAGGAAGTTCCCAATCCTGCTTGGCATAAATCAGTCTTTCAGACATTCTGTGAATTATCTTAGGAAAGCTATTCTCCTCCTCCTTTACAATCATAAAGGACTGGGTGTATCCATAGTCCGGCAACTGTTTGCCATGGTATGACACCAACCACATGCCATGGCCTAAATCTATTGGTGGGAAACTGGCGCCTACCCGTTCCTCCTCCCAATCAAATTCTCCCTTTGCAAATAGTTTGTTACTTGCCTTGCCTGTTGCAAAGTCCTCTAAACGCTCTGCTGCTGCAATCATAATAGATGGTTTATCAAGGTCTTCCACCCCAAATTTTCTCGGGTCCTCAGGTCTGTGCAACATAACATATTGCATCTTGCCGTCTATCTTCATCTTTCTAGGAAAGAAAAATACATCCCTGTTGTCGGAAACATTACCATCAGTTAAAGGGCACACATACTTAAAAGCCTGGTCGTATTTTCCTTGAGAAAGCATTTCTACATCCAACTTTAGTAGCACAGTGACTGTATCATTTCTCACTGCAATTTGACCTATAGGATTATTCTCATCTGTAGCCCAGTCAGGCAGGTTGTCACGCCTCTTATCCCCCTCCCAGTATGGTCCGGGCGGGAAAAGCCTGCAGGCAACAGTCAGATAATTCTCCCCTTGGATTTGAAAAATCCTAGGGTCTTCAATACAGCCATTGGTCCAATTCAGAACCTTATTTCCATTCAAGTCAAAAATATACATGCCATCCTGTTGGTAGGACAGATTAGGTGAAAGGGCAGGTCGGGTAAAGTCAGGGCAGAAATGTTCTCCCCCGTCAGTACTTACTGCATAGCCCAAGAATATAGGATAGGGGTCAGATATCCCTTTTAAATTCTTTTGGGGCCATGGTCCTGTAGAACGGAACAGCATGTGTATTTTTCCATCATCAGTCTGAATGAGAGCCGGATTGAGCACCATTGTGTCTGCCCAATCACAACCCTCCCTCGGCTCCAATACAGGAGCCGAAGAATATGTTATTAAGGGTTTATTCATTAGTAATTTCTACTCCAACACTTTCCTGAGCAGCAGTCCACTTGTCGTTCCACTCCTGCATAACCTCATCAAATGTCATGTCGCCAATTGCAGCATGCTCGATAAGTTCCTGAATTTTTCTGTCTCCGCCAGATCTTACATTAAGTTCTGACTCAGCATTGAGAAGGTTGAGAAGGTCCTCTTCTCCCATGAGGGCTGGAGATTCTTCCATCAGTTCTACTCCTGCCATGCTAAGTTTTGTATCTGTGTCCTTCTTGGCAATTGGAAGACCGCCCTGGTCATATGAGTAGTGTGACTGCTCTGTCATCCACTTTACAAATACCATAGCAGCTGCCTGCTCATCCTCTGAGGCGTTCTTGTTGATACCAAATGTGTAATCAGGGCCTGAGATAGCATACTGCTTTCCATTTACAGTAATAGGGAATGGCATGTAACCGATATCATCAGCATTCTCGCCTGCATCGCACATCTGTGGATATGCCCAAGAACCAAGTACCATACATCCAATCTGTCCATTGTTAATCATGCCCTTGCAGCCTTCCCAGTCAGTTGTTGTATAGTCATCCTCTGTGTAACCATTTGCAACAGCGTCATAGAGAATCTTGTAAACTGCATAGGCATGTGTGTCATCACCATAGTCCTTGAATGGCTCTGCTGTGTGCAGGAACTTCTGCTGAGTATAATCAACATCACCTGTACCAGTAATACCAATGTAGTCATCCCAAACGCCCATTGTCCATCCTGCTGCATAGTTTGTGTACATAGGGATGATGTCATCGCTGTAATCGTTGATAGCCTTGAGTGCTGCCATAAATTCCTCTGGAGTCTTTGGAATTTCTGTTACGCCTGCCTCCTCAAACACTCTCTTGTTGTAAACAATACCTTCAGTAGTTGCTGTGATAGGCACACCGTAAACCTTGCCATCATATGACCACTGTGAAGCGTAATTGATCTGCTCGTCCATCTCAAATAAATCGCCGTATGAGATAAAGTAAGAACTAAGGTCAACCTTGTCAATTGAAGGAATCATAAGAACTGTCTCATAATCTCCTGACTGAAGGTGAGTCTTTGCTGTCTCAGAATAATCTGTATCTGTTGTAAGATTGATTTTGATTCCTGGATACATCTGGTTAAACTCTGCGAAATAATCGCTCCACTTTTTGCCAGCATACTCTGCAGAATCAAGGTCAGTTCTATTATTCAAGAAGGAAATCTCCACATTTAAATCAGTGTAATCCTCACCAAGAGTAATATTAGCGTAAGACAATCCCTCGTCACTTGCTGTGCTGTCCTCTGTTGCCTCATTTACATCTGTTCCCCCAGCCTGGCTCTGGTCTGCAGCCTCCTGGCTGCCACATGCCATCATAGACATAGCCATTGTTGCAGCAAGTGCTGCCGCCATACATCTTTTCAATTTCATATTTACCCTCCTTAAAACTAATTGCTTTAATCTGCTTAATTAAGCAATTCTTATTATATTTAAGTAGAATAATTAGTCATCACAGATAATTTCTATTATTCACCCATTCTTGCTCTTTTGCCTTTTTTTGCCATTTTCACCATAGTGGCAAAGCCTCATTTGTAATCTTTGCACAAGTGAGCTATGGATTCCAAATTGAGGAAATAAAAAGGGATGCCCTTAGGCATCCCCTAGAATCTAATTGGGTTTATATTTGTAACTTATTAATAAACTGTGATTACATAGCTTGCATTAAATTCTTTTCCTGCAGCCAGTGTGTTGCCATACTCTCTCTCCTCCAGTTTTTGGTTGAAGCCCAAGCGATCGCAGCGGCCCCACCATGGCTCTATGCACACAAATGGTGCATGAAGATTTGTAGGGGTCCACACTCCAAATAGTGGGCAAGGACATGTAACAGAAAGCAGGTCGGCTCCCTTGTCATCTACTATGGTAAGAAGGTCTGCCTGATGGTCTTCCACTACTAGGGCATCATTCTCAAATAATTTATCAGAAAGATGGAGAATTCCATTTTCTGTAGTATGGTCCTGGCTCTGGCCATTCTTAAGACAGCCTGTATTCATATCTACTAGATTTGAAGTGAAAGATGAGATTGGCTTGCCATCTTTCTCAAATCTAATTGTGTATGTATCCAGGTCCAAATTAAAGGCAGGATGTCCGCCTATTGAAAAATACATAGTGCCATCATTTGTGTTAGTTACTTTCCAGTCCACAGAAAGTTCCTTTTCATTTAGGGTGTATGTGATGGTGAGGGTAAACCTGAATGGGTATTTTTCCAGAGTCTCAGCAGTTTCCTTTAATTCGAAGGAAAGGCTATTATCTGTTTGAGCAAGGAATGTAAATTCCATGTCACGGGCGAAACCGTGCTGACTCATCTGGTATGTCTTGCCATTATAAATAGACTTTTTGTCCAAGTAATTTCCTACAATTGGGAAAAGAACAGGGGATGTTCTACCCCAGTATTTTGGGTCAGCCTGCCACATAATTTCCCTCTTATCCGACTTTCTAATGAGGGATCTGATTTCTGCTCCCTTGTCCACTACAGTCAGTTTTAGATACTGATTTTCAATTGTATGCTCCATTATTCTCTCCTTTTAGTCCTATTCATGTATGTAATTTGTCATGTGATGCTGTTGTTTTTCGCTGTACATCAAGGTGTCAATTACCCGCTGAAATTCTGGTGCTGTCATGTCGCTTTCATGGTCGAAAACCTGATAGCCCGAACTGATGCCTACAGTCTTTGGCCATCCGTTTCTGACACACATCATCTCAACTTCGTCCCCGACCCTACTATTGATAATAGCAAGTTCCAGTTTAGATGTGTTGTCCGTAATAACGCAAAACTCATCGCCACCGTAGCGGCCAATGACACTGTCCTTATCATACTCTTTAATAAGAATATCCGCCAGTTCTTTAATGGCTTTATCTCCTGCCTCATGACCATAGTTGTCATTGATAACTTTAAAATTATCCACATCCAGCATCACTGCAGAAAAATCCCGGCCATTAGACTTGCTCCATTTGACCTTCTCCTCCATGCTAATGTCCAGACCCCTTCGATTGTAAATTCCAGTAAGGTAATCTATATTTACATTCCTATTTTGGATATAGAAAAATACTATAAGGCATCCCAAGGAGATGCCTGCATATGTTGTATCCAGATTTGCAAAGAAGACCTGCAAAATAGCTCCCACAAAGGAAAATGACGGCAGGTAAATAACAGCCCTCCTATAGTCGTTTAAAATATTAGCCTTGAATTCCAGGGCATAAATATTTAAGAAAAGCATCATTACCATTATTCCGCCAGCGCGCAGCAAAAAGTATGGTCCTCGTATATAAGTTGTTCCATCAAAATAATAGAACCATTTGGTATCAAATACTACAGAAAATGTTACTGCAATAATATTAATTGTTGCCAAAATTTCAAAGGTAGACCTAAAGATATATCTTCGCCTTTCGTTGCCTTGATCCATGAGTGAATCAATATAAAAAAGGGCAAAGACCACATCCGCTGGGTCCAATAGATATATAAAGAAATATCCAATTTTCGCTAAAATCAAATACTTGTCCGGGTAAATCTCCCCGATTCTTCCTATGGATTCTGATATTAACAGGAAGAGGGTCAACATTAGAAAGGCCGTGTATCTCCGACCATTTTGAAGTTTGGAAGTATTCTGTTGAAATATTAAAAGTAGTGCTAAAAGAAAACCAGTAAAGAAATTAAGCACTACCCATCCGTCTATATTAAACATGGCTCACCAATAATGTTTAGGTTTTTGATTTTCCTCAGAAAATCAAAAACCGGAGCTTGACCAATATTTTCTGAAAGAAAATATTGCCTGGCAAAGCCAGGTTCTTGTGGGCTTTTCCTTAAGTAGCCCACAAGAAGTCGCAGATTTCTGTTGGCTTTTTCCTTAAGTAGCCCGCAAGAAGTCACAGGTTTTTGTATTATCTATTGTAGGTTATCACACTTATTTTAAAAAAATGTGTCCACAAAATTCTAATTCAGAGTAAAATAATTGTAAAGCATACTATGACTTGGGGTTTGAAAATAGACTTCCGGTATTTAGGTCTTGCAAACGCATATGCGTCGCGGAATGCAATAGAGGAAACCAGCAAACCTGGCTATTTCACTGTTTAAAAGCAGCCCATCCGGTATGGATGTGCGTTTGTAGGGTGTGTTTCGCGGAAATGGGCCAAATTTGCTTGCCATGGCAGACTCAAAAATAGCATTCCGGTACCGCATTGGGTTTGTGAGCTGCGTTTCGCGGAAAAATGATGTGGGATGACATGTAGACAATTATATTCCGGTATTTGCATGTTGCAAACGCACATGCGTCGCGGAATGGACATTTGGGGCTGGCTCAAAAGTAAGAAAATTGGCCAATTCCGTTATTTGCATGTTACAAACGCATATACATCGCGGAATCCAGTAATATTAATGTGATTACATTGAGAAAGGACACGGTTATGGGAAATATATTTGACTATTTGGATTGGCGGGGGGATATTCCATTCTCTGTAGACCCTTTTAATTCAGTTGATAATTTAATTCTCTCGGAATTGATTTATACGGATTTTGATGGGATTGTGCCAGAGAAAGGCCTCAGAGATAAGATAAGCATTGGGGATGCCTGCAAGGCTTACTTTGCAAGGACCAGCAAGGAAGAACTGGCAAAGAGAATATCCACCACCAAGGTGGCTCCACTTTTGATGGAGAAAATGGCAACCTGCGCCAGATATAAAAATATGAAAATCGCGGCCTACAGAAATGAAATAGATAATGAATCTATGTCCCAATTTGCTGCGGCTGCCTTTTACCTTGATGATGATTCTTGGTTTATAGCCTTTAGAGGTACTGACAATACCTTAGTTGGATGGCAGGAAGATTTTAATATGTCATTCCTTGCCCACACCGCCGGACAGATTAAAGCAAAAAAATACCTAAACCAAATTCTGGCCTCTACCACCAAAAAAATCCGAGTAGGTGGACATTCCAAGGGAGGCAATTTTGCCATTTACGCTTCAGCTTTTTGCCAACCTAATATTCAGGTTAAAATCAAGAAAGTATACTCCAATGATGGTCCTGGATTTAAGAAGAATGTTATGAACTCTCAAGGATACCGATGCATCCTAAGGCGAGTAGAAAGCAATATCCCAACAGATTCTGTTGTGGGACTGCTGCTGATGAATAAGTTAAAGCACAATGTGGTGAAATGCAATGCAACTGGACTAAACGCCCACGACCCAGCCACATGGCAGGTACTTGGCAACAAGTTTGTGTTGGCGGACACCACCTCAAAGGACAGCAAGGCAATCGATAAAACTATCACCGACTGGCTCACTGACCTGCCTGAGGAAAAGAGAAAGACCTTTGTTGACCTGGTCTTCAATATAATATATGCCAGCGGCGCAAAGACTACAGACGAATTCTCTAAGGATTCCCTCAAAAAATTGTCTGAGATATTTAAGGCCATGGGTAAACTGTCAAAAGAAGACCAAAAGATTATCAATGAGGTAGTCAGCAAACTAATTGGCAGCGGCACCTCCACAATCAAGGAAAAAATTTCCTCAATCTTTAGAACCTAGATTTTCTTCTCCACATCCTTGATCAATGCGTTGGCCTTGAAGTCTTCATCCTTGAATATGGTTACATAGCCCTCTAGGGATTTTGCTTTTTGAGCCAACTGTCTGCAGTGGCTGCTGACATAGATTCTGCAATTGCCCCTGGAATTTTTGGCCTCCTGAATCATGTTGGCTCCGGCAGAATTTCCATCTAAGGCAAGAAGGACAGATGACCTCCTCTTAAAGATTTCGTAGGCATAACTCTTGTAAGTTCCCATGCCGGTAGGCTCAATTGCAATTCTCACCTTAAGTTTTGACTTTTTGATTCTCTGATATTCTGACTGAGAAATCAAAGATGGAACATAAGCATAGACTTCAAACTTGCCTGCATTTTTCTCCAGGACATATTTTTCGTATCCAGAAATTTTGTGGCCAATCACAAGGAAATACTTTTTGGCATCCAAATTTTTAAGAATCCCATCTAAGAGTTTGCAAGTGTCCTCTCTCATAGAGGTAGTCCTCTTGTCTGAGTTGAAACTGCCACCAGCTATAACAAATGGTATCTTGTCAGCAGGCAGTGGCTCCACCTGCTGGCCTAAGGCTTCTGCACTGTCTAAGCCTGCAAGAGGGGAAAGCAAGGCCTGAGAAGTAACAGTCTCCTTCTCTATTCTCCTTGCGAAAAAGTCTTTGACCTCTCCATCCTTTAGCAGCCTGCAGAAATTCTTTTGCTTTTTCCTAAAGCCTTCCATGCCTGCCTTTTCAACTACCTCCTCAGCCTTGTGCATCTTTACAAGGTCAGAGTGGGACAGGTTTAATAACTTCTCCAAAGACAGTTCCTCATCGATGGAATCTGTACCATAAAGGGCTCCTCCATCAGTACCCTGCACACAGAGAACTCCTTCTTTCAGATACTTTTTAAGAGGATGGTTATTTAAATCACTAAGGTTGTTTAATCTCACATTGGAAGAAATCTGGAATTCTAAAACCACTCCAGAATTCTTTATCTCAGCAATTAGTCTCTTTCCCTTTTCAGAATTAAGATTTGCTGTATAAAGTCCATGGCCCACCCTCATATTTGGCATAGGCTGGTTTGGCTTTAAGGACTCTTTGACACATTTGATAGAATTCTCCACATTGTCCCTAAGGCTATCATTCTCACCAGCGTGAACCCTGATAACATATGATGGGTCAGAGGCTGCGATGTTTACAATCTCCTTGATGACTGGTTCCAATTCTCGGATATCATTTATTTCCTCTCCGATAATGTCGGAACCTGCCACATATGGGTCCACAGCCACAGCCTTGAGAACCTGCAAATTCTCCCTGGCATAATCTGCCTTGCCTACCTGGTCGCGGACAATGGTGAGAGGAATACGGCGGATTGCCGCCAAAAATCTAAGGACAACCCCAGTCTCCTCCATTATCTTTGGCATAATCTCGTGGACCTGGGCCAGCATAGCTGGTGCCCCATCAGGTTTTACAAGGGTAGTATCAGAAATCTCTGCATATCGTATGCCCTTGCTTTGGTATGTCCTGGCAATCCAAAGGAGGGTGTCCTGATACAAGGTATTATTCTTGTAGGCTAGGCTAGTTGAATCTGAAATCATCTGATTCAAATATCTGCAAATGTCCCCATCAGGGATGCGGCTAACATTCTTTAGACTAATCCTCTCCTTGCTTTCGATACCCTTTGCAAAGACGTACCTGTAGAGGTAAACCTTTTCCAGGTTAGTAAATACAGCCTGGCCGTCTTTCATAATAGATAGACTGGCCCTTATTTTAGGGATATTGTAGGCTGCGTTTTCTATGTTATTTAAAATAAAATCTGCAAAATTTATATAGGTCTTGTCGTCGATTTTTCTATCAAGATACTTGCCTGTAAGTGGAGAATCTTTAAATTCCTTTGCCACCTTTTTCCGCTGGCTGGCTAGGTAGGCCTTTTGCTCATCACTAACCCTAAGGCCCAATTTTTTAATGTAATAATTTGGATAGAGAATCTGCCTGTTAATACCAAGGGCGATGAGAACATCTGGGTCTAGGTTTGCATTCATATGAGTGTGCAAATCAGTCCTAAATTTGCAGTCATTTAGAATGTAAGTTTTTACCAGAGTCTGCTTAAAGTCCAGTTTGTAATCCTTGGTCTGGCTCATGAGAATTTTGGAAATGGCAGGGATTGAGGCCTTTCTTTCGATGGTGCCATCAGGATAGATATTTGCCACCTTGGTGCTGCCCAGTCTAAGGACATAGACACTGCGGTTTCTGTCGTCAATGTAGCAGGGAATCTGGCCCTTTATCACCTTGAGATTATTCTCGTCAAAAGAAATAGGAAGGTCGCAAAGAACAGCCAGGTTTGTAATCAAATTTCCTGTCTCATGATATGGAGTTTGCAGGACATAGGACATGTCATTGCCATCCATGTATAGATTAATGACTATATCTTTTTCCTTGTCCAAATAAAATTTTCCAAAATATGACATATTTATCACCTATAGTATTTCTTGTTCTTGGCACTTATTGTAGTCAAAATATCTTATTCTTTCAAGGAAATCTAGGCACTTGTATTTAATTCTCTCTCATCCCTTTTGCCTTTGATTCCACAGGGTGCTAGAATGTAGTTCTAAAAAGAAAGGACAAGACATGACATTTAAAGATTATATAAACCACTATTTTGCAATGCCAGACTTCCTCTGGTTTTTGCTGTACTCCACCTTGGTACTTGGCATAGTATACCTGGCTATGAAATGGATGACTGGGGACATTCACTCTAATTCAAAAAGCCATGACCGCATGGAATTTGAACTGGAGAAATACGAGGAGTTGCTATTCTCCTCCACCTCCATCCTATTTTTTACAGGGCTTTACTTTTTAATATCCTTTAGGTATTTCCATTTTTCAAATAGTTTTTACATCTTTTGGGACCAGTATGACGACTTCCTGCTATTGGGATTTTTGGTAATATCAATCCTAATGGTGGATTTGATGGACCACTTTGTAATACCTATCAGAAATTTGTCGCCTGACCACAAAAACGCCCTGAGACTTGCAGCCCTCATATACATGCTCATAGTTTTTGCCTACATCAAATTCATTTATGAGGACAACAACTATGACAGCATAATCACCTACTTTTTGATTATGATTGTGGGCCGGTTTGTCTACTTCGACGCCACCTTTACGGACTTTGTGAAGGTCATGAAAAACCTGGGCAAGGCCCTGAATACTCTGACCTTTATCCTGGCCACCACCGGGCTTTTGGCAGCCTATGGATTTGGGACCCAATACCTGCTCAAGAAAAACGGGGTGGTAGTATCCCTGTGGATTGCCCATGTCCTTATCATTTTAGAATTGATAATAATCAAACTGGTAAAAGTAATTAGAGCAAAAATAAAACAAAAACGTTATAAGTAATTAAAGCCTCTGGGTCAACCAGGGGCTTTAATTTTAGTAATCAACTATTTATTTACAAGCCATATGGGCCTCAATCATGAGCCCTACCGCTGTGGCCTCTGCCACATATTTTAGGCCATCACTTTCTTGCAACTGGCCTACGCAGCCCTTTACCAGAGCGGCCTCCAGATTTGCCATAAGGGACCTAGCATATTCTTTAGTTTCATCATCTGCATCTTTAGACATGAGAGCTATGACATAGGCGCCCAAGAGGCTGTGGGAAAATTCATCTACATGGGAGGCTGCCAAATCCAGGATGGCTTTTCTCCTTTCGTCCTCCACCAGACTAAATGGGAGGAAACAGACAAAAATCTGAGTCAAATCTATCTCCTCATCCTTTTCCTCTCCGGCGATTGCCCTGTAGAACATGGACTTTTCCTGGTTCCAAAACTCAGAATTAAAGGACTCCTTTACCCACACTGCCAACTGGCTGCAGCCACCGGCGTAGGCCAAAAAATTTTCTGGCTTGTTGTGGGTCCTCTTTGCTATGCCTCGGCTGATGGCCTCCATAGACATGAGGGCATTGTACCACAGTATGTTGGTCAGGGCCTTTTTGATGTTGGAATCTGCGTCCTCTATATTTATGGTCTGAGGGTTCTGGTATTTCATCAGGGCATCATCATCCATACCAATTCCTAGCCTGGTGCCCTTTCTATATGCGGACATTATCTCCAAAAGGCTAGGATATATTTCCTCCTCCACAAATTCCCAGGCACTGTCCTCCTCGCGAGAATTTAGGTATGAATACACTCCATAAAAGTACCAAAGGGATGCATCCACAGAAGAATATATAGGCTTGTTGCCCTCAAATCCAGAAGGCAGCATTCCATCTTTTACATATTTGGTAAAGGCTTTTAAAACCTGGCCTGCCAGATCATATCTATGTGTTTTTAGGAGAATACCAGGCAGGGAAAGCATTGCCTCCCTAGTGCTAATCTGCCCCTTTTGATAGGAGGAAATAATAGTTTCTACTCCCTGGTCCAAAATTACAAACTGGTCTCCTGCCACAAGCAGTGTCTTTAGCAATTCATCCTCTGGATCCAGCCCTGCCTGATCTATTATCTCCTCTAGCCTGCTTTGGTTTTCCTCCTCCATGTCAAAGGCGGTGTCCAACTCCACCAGAGGCAGGGCCTCAAAATCCCCTCCCGTCTTTTCCTCTACAGTGATTACAAAGGAGGCTGTCGCCACACTATCCTCTCCTGCAGAAAGCACAAAATCATAAGGCATTAAATGGCAGTCTAGTCCCTTGTTGCCCTGGTCCAATTCCACCTGCAGTTCCATATTTTCATCATATATATTATTGCGCTTTGCTATGCCAACTCCCGCAGCCAGCACCGAGATACGGACATTCTCATTAGACTTTGGGCTGTAGGTGAATCCGCACATACCATCTTTTTCCATATGAGAAAAAGCCTCTATAGGCAATTCCTTTTTTAGGTCCTCGATAGTCATGGCCTGGTCCACGTCCCTATAATTTACCACAGGCGTAATAATAACTCCCGCCTCAGCCCCCTTGTTTTCCAGGGTATAAGAAATCATCAGTTGGTTTTTGCCCTGTACTAAAGACAGGGTCTTGGTGAGAAACATGTCCCCTGCCTGATATTCAAAACTAGCGGTCCCGTCGTATGTAAAGGACTGCTGGTGCATATTGCCCTGATTAAATTCGCTGGAATATGGCCCCCTGTGCTGGGCTGTAGTCAGATCATAAATACGGCTGCCGCTGACCAGCCTCTCGTTGGTTTTTGAAAGAGTCATCACCCTCGCCCCCGAAAGGTTTGCCACCAAATATCCCTGGCTCAGCCTGTTGTGGGCACCGATAATAGTGGAGGAAGCATAGCCACCCAGACCATTCGTCAGCAAAAACTCCCTATAAATATTATTTTTATAATTCCCTAATGAATCAAATCGTAATTGAAATTGCATTTATTCTCTCCTATATCAAACATATCAATTGTAATAAATTTCCCTAGAGAATTAAAGGATAATCAAAATTTAAAACTTACTATTCACAAGCCTCATTTAATATGCCAATGCCCGCCCCGCCCAGGCCCCCAGCAGCTATAGCCCGCTTCGCATTCAGATTAAGATTATCTAGGTGCCAAGTGTCGCATTTTTTATTGCGCGTGTTCTTTTGATTCTTTGCAATTCTAGGCTAAAGTTTATGGAGCACAGACATACACTATCTCATGTAATAGTCTCCCGTGGGCCCTTAAGTATAATTGTAGCGACATTGGGAATGAACTTAGAAAAATATGAAGCAGGTTTTTTCATATATAAGTATGCGCCGCTAGGACGGCGGCGCAAGTGGTACCTGAAGCACGACGCTGAATGTGCCACGGTACTTATATATGCAAAACCTGCTTCTTAATTTTTCTTAGTGAATGGAGTATGAGCGCAATTATACTTAAGGGTCCATGGGAGATTATTATTAACATTTTAAATGTCTGTGCCCCATATACATTACCCTAGAATTGCAAAACCAGCAAAAGTACACGCGCTTAATGCTCCACTTTTGGCACCAAGATAATCTAAATCCTCGCGAAATTGCGGGCTATAGCTGCTGGGGCCTGGGCGGGGCGGGCATTGGCTACTTTACCAAGAAAGTGAATAGTAAGTTTTAAATCAGTCTACCCCCTTGTCGGGGATTTTGACGATAGCTCGGGTGCCATGACCAGGCCTAGATTTGATGGTCAGGGTGCCTGAGCACATTTCGATTAGACGGCTTTTCACATTGTTTAGTCCGATGGAGGAATTAAAGGCTCCGTTGTCCCTGTTTATACCCTCATAGTTTTCAAAGTCGAATCCTACTCCATCATCCTCTACCTCAATAAAAACATAACCATTGTCTCTATAGGTTTTGATGGATACTTTGCCCCCTTCTTCCTTTGGCAATAGTCCATGGCTGATGGCATTTTCGATGAGGGGCTGTAATGTTAGGGCCGGCAAATTAAAATGGGTAGCCTGAATGTTTATATCAAAAATCAGTTTTTCACCATTTCTGTATTTTTCCAGTTCTATATAGTTTTGTGTGTGATTCCATTCGTGAGCAAAAGATACACAGTCTTTGGAGCCTAACACGTCCAGGCTCCCTCGTAGGTATACTGCAAAAGTGCCCAGATACCTAGAGGCCTTTTCTGGTTTGTGATAGCAATCCTTTTGGATGCTCTCTATTGTGTTGTAAAGGAATTGTGGCTTTATTTGGGAAACTAATATGGCTGTCCTCATGTCTGCCATAACCATGTCATGTTCCTTTAATACCACTATAAAAAGATAAACTGCTGCTACAGCCACAGCGATGTTTATCCAAGAAATACCGTAAACAAATATGGCAATAATTCCTGCAGCCAGAGGAGTTACTATGTAAAAAATCAAGGCCCTAAACAGATCTTTCCTCAGTCGCAGCCTGTATTTAAGCAGCAGGGTTAAATCAAGCAAAAGAGGTGCTATTCCAAAAAACATACTAATAGGAAAGAGGTCTGTCCTATGGTAAATATTATTCTCATCAATGTAATAATAGAGGTTGGTGTATTGGGAAACAATGACTAGCATCATTCCGATGACAGATATCGCAAATGCCATATATGCACGTCGTGGCATCTTACTCCTGCCTACACTTCTCCCATTAATCATGTCGCTGATTAAGGCAGAGCCTGGGAAAATATAACTGATAATATATGAATTAAAAAACAAGGCCAAAAGATCTGATGTAAAGAAGGTCCAGAAATTGGAAAATCTAACTATGAAATAGGCAAAGTTGCCTTGGGCACCCCTATATAACCAAGCCAAGGTGTCATTAAATAAGAGCCATGCTACCGAAAATTCTAACATGGCTAGGAAAAACTTTTTCTTGCGCTCTGTGCCCTTCATGTTGAGAATGATGATTCCAGCAACCAGGCAGAATATTGCACCCCAAATAAGAAAAGTCACGTGAGCCGATTGAATAGTAAACATTTTATAATCCCCTAAATAAACCCCAAATTGCTTGTCTTAAACAATTATATACTATTCCAAACTAAGAAAAATATAAAGGACAATTAGTGAAATCTGTGTTAAAAGACTGTTAAGACTTAACTAATCTCTTGTCTCCATCACAACAAGATATCCACTGTCAAAAGTGATGGTGGCTTCGTAATCCACAATCTCATTGCTAACTGTCAGTGTATTAAAGCCATTTATAGTCTGGCCGTAGGTCTGATATTTAAATCCGGTCATAACAAGATTTTTTACAGGACCCATATATGGGAATACTGAAATGTATTTGCCGTATTGCTGGTCTTTTTTTATAACAAGTCGAGCTCCCCCACGGATAACCCTAATCCTGTTGGTCTCGTTTACCAGCATGGCCTCCCGGCCCTTTGATGCTGCCAGGGCAAGCAGGCTAACATTGCCCAGCACATGGTCGAGGCGGGTGCCAGT
The DNA here is from genome assembly GCA_024684955.1 of Pseudobutyrivibrio sp. Taxonomy (GTDB): domain Bacteria; phylum Bacillota; class Clostridia; order Lachnospirales; family Lachnospiraceae; genus Pseudobutyrivibrio. Next base: position 19,410 of record JAIKWH010000034.1, on the reverse strand, counting down.
GCCTCCTAGGATGTAAATCCTCTCGTCCAAATCAGGTCTTTCAAAGGCAAATCTAAGAGCTGCCTCCACATCGGTGTCATCCTTTATTGGATCCAGTTTTATAAACTGAATGAGGCTCTCCTGGACCCTCTCCAAACTGCCGTCTGCTGCAGAATCAAAATCTCCTATCACCAGGTCAGGGCGCAGACCTATGGAGTCGCAGATATTAAATCCCCTGTCGCAGGCAATGAGAAAGTATCCATCTTGCAATTCATCTTTTATAAATGACCGTATGAGTTTGCCATCTACTGAGCCACCGGCAATTATTAAAGTTTTCATACCAACCTCTCCAAAAGGGCCTTTGTATTAGAGTAAACATCTCCATTAAATACTGCAGAGCCTGCCACAATAATGTTGGCTCCTGCATCAAGGGCATCATCAATGGTGTCCATGTTAATACCGCCGTCTACCTCTATATCAATTTTGAGATTCTTTTGTCTAGTGAGGACAGATAATTCTCTCACCTTGTCCAGTGTATAATCAATCATTTTTTGGCCGCCAAATCCAGGATTGACAGTCATAATAAGGACCATGTCCACCTTTTCTAAAACATGGATAATCTCTGAAAGTGGTGTGGCTGGATTGAGGGCAACCCCGGCCATGACATTGCAGCTTTTAATCAGGTCAATTGTGGCGTCCAAATGTTTGCAAGCCTCGGCGTGGACAGTAATGATATCGGCCCCTGCCTCTGCAAACTGTTTTATGTATCTCTCTGGCTGCTCAATCATAAGATGCACGTCAAAGAGTCTGTCAGTATATCCTCGGATGGATTTTAAAACAGGCAGGCCAAAACTGATGCTTGGCACAAACATTCCGTCCATTACATCAAAATGAACATATTGGGCCCCAGCCTCATCAATTGTCAAAAGTTCTTTTTGCAAATTACCAAAATCTGCCGAAAGAATCGAAGGTGCTAAACATCTTTTCATATCCATCTCCTTATAGCCTTAAAATTTTTTCTGTGCTGCCATCTCAGAATATATCTGCAGATAGTTGTCATATCTAGACCTTGCTATCTGGCCATCCTCCACTGCCATTTTTACTCCACAGTCCGGTTCCTTTATGTGGGCGCAGCCTGTAAATCGACAGTAAGTAGACGGCTCAATAAATTCTGGGAAAAGAGTATATAGCATGCCAGCCTCGACGCCTGGCACAAATAGAGATGAAAACCCTGGTGTGTCCATAATGTAAGTGTCATCTCCCAGATAAATCAACTCTGAGTGTCTGGTGGTATGCTTGCCTCGCTCTATTTTGGATATCTCTCCGGTTTCCATTTTCTGGTCACCGATGAGTCTATTAATAATTGTTGATTTGCCCACGCCAGATGGGCCTGCCACTGTGGTGGTTTTCCCCTTTAGGATTTCCTCCACCCCTTCGATACCCTTGCCCTCTTTTGCCGAGGTAAAAATAACCTGGTAGCCTGCCTTTTCATAGGTGGACCTCATCTGGGATTCAAAGTCATCATCCCCCAGGTCCTCCTTGTTAAAACAGATGGTAATAGGTAGGCCCTCAGCCTCCATCATGCAAAGGAACCTGTCCAAAAGATTGAGGTTTGGATCAGGACTTTTAGTAGCAAAAATGAGCAATGCCTGGTCTATATTAGCCACAGCAGGTCTGATAAGTTCTGACCTGCGCTCTAAAATCCTAGTAACATTGCCCGTTTTATCCTCCTGGTTGATGACGTCTATTTCTACATCGTCACCAACCAGAGGCTTGATTTTCTCTTTTCTAAAGGCACCCTTGGCCTTGCATTCGTACAGCCCGGCATCCTCCACATAAACGTAGTAGAATCCGGCTATACCCTTAATAATTTTTCCTACCATTTATTCTTCTAAGGTTCCTACTAATACTTCGGTTTTAACCTCTGCCTTGTCAGGATATTCAACACCATCCACAACAGGGATAAAGGTGTAAGTAACTGTAAGAGATGACATAGGTATGTTTGAAAGTACCTTTGTCTCGTGCACAGCAAGCACACCTGTTGTATTAATCTCATCAAATTTGAAAGTACAATCTACTGAGCCAAATGGGTTTGTAACCTGATAAGCATAAGTGTTTTCCTTTGGTCCCTTGCTGATAACCAGGGAAATCTCTGAGCCTGAAGGAACCATCTCTCCTGCCTCGATGGACTGGCTGATTACCATGCCCTTTTCCACCTCATCAGAGTACTCTTGGCTAGTGCCTGTAACAGTAAGTCCTCTGTCTGCAAGAGCATTAGTTGCATCTGCTTGGGTCAGGCCCTCAACAGATGGAACAGCCACTGTCTCGTCAGTAGCAGGTTTGGTGTCATCTCCATTTGAGGAAGAATCGCTAGTGTCTTCATCCTCTCCATCTGAGCCGGAAACAGTCAGAGTGATTACAGAATCAGCACTTACCTTTTTGTCTGCGGCTATATTCTGCTGGACAACTGTGCCCTCGTCCTCTTTGCTAGACTCATCATAGTCGATTGTGATATTGTCAGCATCAAAGCCCTCATCAACAAGTTTGTTGGTAGCCTCTGTATATTCCATGCCTACAAGGTCAGGCATCTTTACCTTTTTCTTTAAATCGAAAAGGCCAAACATGTTGCCAAGGAAAGCAACAAGAACAACTACAATAACAACGCCTCCGATGAGACCTGCGATGGTGATAATCTTGTCAGACTTGTCATCTTCCTCTTCATCATCGTCATAGTACTCTTCGTCATCATAAGGCTCATCATCATAATCACCTTCGTACTCATCCTGGAATGTGAGAGCCTCTGCAGCCTTTTTGGCCAGGTGCTCCCTCTCCTCAGTAGATATAACCCTGGTCTTTTCTAGACCTGAATCAGCGATTACAACAAAGTCATCCTCTGGGCTAACCAGTGATTTTTTAAGGTCAAGAAGGAGGTCAGAGATAGTAGCATATCTCCTGTCCGGGCTCTTCATTGTGGCCTTGAGAATGATTTTTTCTAAAGATATAGGAAGGTCTGGAGCGTACTCGCTAGGTGGAGTCATCTCCTCCTGCAGGTGCTGGATGGCAATAGCAACTGTGTTGTCACCATCAAAAGGCACCCTGCCGGTAACCATTTCATACATAACAATACCCAGAGAATAGATGTCTGATTTGCCATCTACAAAACCATTTCTGGCCTGCTCTGGTGATGAGTAGTGAACAGAACCCATAACATCTGCATGGATTGTGTTTGAGCTGGCTGCTCTGGCAATACCAAAATCTGTAACCTTGACCTTGCCCTCTGTAGAGATAATGATATTCTGTGGCTTGATATCCCTGTGGATAATGCCCTTGATATGGGCAGCCTCAATACCACGGCCCACCTGAATTGCAATGGAGATTGCCTCCTTAAAATTCAACTGACCCTTTTTCTCAATATAGGTTTTGAGAGTGATGCCCTCTACATATTCCATAACAATGTAGTAGATGCCATTCTCAGAGCCTACATCATAGATATTTACGATGTTAGGATGCTCAAGTCCTGCTGCAGACTGGGCCTCTGAACGGAATTTGGCTACAAAGGTAGCGTCCTCAGAAAATTCCTGTTTCAGGACTTTTACAGCAACCTCTCGTCCTAAAATGTGGTCTTTTGCTTTATATACGTCAGACATGCCGCCTGAGCCAACTTTATTTATTACCTCATATCTATCAGCAATAAAAGTTCCTTGTGTAATCATAAATTCTCCTTATATGTGTGAGACAAGTACTATTGAGCAGCCACAACAACAACAGTAATGTTGTCTTTGCCGCCGTTGTTATTCGCAAGAGTAATCAGTCGTTTTGCCTTGTCAAAAACATCTTCATCAGTACTTAGAATGGAATAAATAGCCTCGTCATCAACCATATTAGTGAGGCCGTCAGAACATAAAAGAATATTCTCAGATCCCTTTAATACAACATCAAAATAATCTACTGTAAGGCTCTCTTCTGCGCCGATAGCCCGGGTAATCATATTTTTGCGTCTGTCAGTTTTTGCGTCGTCCTCATCCAATTTGCCTGTGCGGACCAACTCGGCAACTACTGAATGGTCTTTAGTAATCTGGGTGAGTTTTGTGGCACCTGCCACGTATAATCTGCTGTCTCCAACATTGGCGACTATAAGATGCCCATCCACGATTGTGGCAGCAACTATTGTAGTGCCCATTGCTGTCTTGTTAGAGTCGGCGTTTGCCTCCTCATTGATAAGCCTGTTGGCCATTTGCAATGCCTGGTCCAAAGCCTTAATCGGCTGAGTCTCAGTGGATTTTTCCAACTCTGCAGTAACGATTTCAACGCAGCGGGCACTGGCATAATCACCTGCCAATTCACCGCCCATGCCATCTGCAACTATATATAGATTTGGTAGTGGTCCGATCTGGACGTCGGAAACAAATAGGCTATCCTGGTTGGATAGTCGCTTTTTTCCCACATCAGTCAGTGAGTAACTTGTCATCAATATACCTCTTCCTAAGTTGTCCACAGGCCCCGTCTATATCACGGCCCATTTCCCTTCTAATGGTAACATTATTCACGTATTTTTCAATCTTTTTTTGGAAGGCGTAAGCCCTGTCCATACTAGGAGAAACGAAATCTCTCTCCTTGATTGGATTCACCGGAATCAGGTTGATGTGGCAGTTTAAATGACCAATGAGTTGGCCTAATTCTTCTGCATCCTTTTCCCGGTCATTTACCCCTGCTACCAGGGAGTATTCAAAGGTGATTCGCCTGCCTGTCTTTTCAAAATAATACTGGCAGGCATCTATCAGTTCGCTAATGTGATATTTGTTGGCTATAGGCATCAGCTCTGCTCTCTTCTCCTGGTTTGGAGCATGAAGAGAAATTGCCAGAGTAATGGTCAGGTCCTCATCTGCCAGTTGTTTAATGCGAGGCACTATGCCGCAGGTGCTGACAGTGATATTGCGCTGAGAAATATTAAGGCCATTCTCGTCAGAGATGAGGTGGATGAATTTGACTATGTTGTCATAGTTGTCCATAGGCTCTCCTGTGCCCATTACCACCACGTTAGACACCCTCTCCCCAGAATCCTTTTGAATGGCATAAATCTGTCCTAACATCTCCGCCGGAGTCAAATTTCTAAACCAGCCATCCAATGTGGAAGCACAGAATTTGCATCCCATCTTACACCCTATCTGTGAGGATATGCAGACAGAATTGCCGTGCTTGTATTTCATGAGGACAGACTCTGCCATCTGGCCGTCCTCAAAGGCAAAAAGGTATTTTCTGGTGCCATCGATTTTGGAAATCTGACAATCGATTTGCCTAAGGGTCCTGTAGTCGCAGGTCTCCTCCAGTTTGGCCTTTAGGGACTTTGGGATGTTGGTCATCTCATCATAGTTTTGGGCCAGGTGAATATGAATCCACTCATAGAGCTGTTTTGCCCTAAATTTTGGTTCATGCAATTCATTGACTACAAAGTCTGTCAGTTCTATTAAATTTAGTGACCTAAGGTCTGTTTTTTCATTACACATATAAAAAATCCATCATGTTTTGTGTCGGGGAGCAGTTGTCTCATTTCCTCCACCACAAATTCCTTGTGGGAAGACAAAAAGTCCTCCACCTGATTTTCGTTTTCGTCCTTGTTGATAGTGCAGGTGCTATAACTCAATCTGCCACCAGGGCAAACATATTCTGCTGCATTATCTAATATTTGTTTTTGCAAGAGGGCCAACTCCTTTAGGCTCTCTGGGGTCTGGTTGTATTTTATGTCTGGTTTTTTGCGGATTATGCCAAGGCCTGAGCAGGGCAAATCTGCTATTACCAGATTGTATTTTTCTCGAGAATTCTCGTCAAAAACTCTGGCATCACATACTTGAGCCTGGATATTGTCTGCCCCTGCTCGTGCTATATTTTCCCGGATCAATCCCACCTTGTATTCCGTCAAATCCCTGGCCATGACATGACCATTTTTTGCAATCATAGCTGCATGCAGTGCCTTGCCTCCTGGGGCGGAGCACAGGTCCAATATATCCTCATCTTCCTTTACATGAGCCAGGTAAGGAATCAGCTGGGATGAGTAATCCTGGACATAGAAAAGTCCCTGGCCAAACTCTGGGATGGAGGCGATGGAATCATAGTTTGCAATATACATAGCTGACTCTATCTCATTAGAAATGGTTACTGAGATGCCCTGGGCCTTTAAAGACTGGGCCAAATCTTCCCTGGAAATTTTGTTCAGGTCCACCCTTATGCAAAGGCTTTCATCCTTAAAAAATCCATCCATGATTTCCACAGCCTTGTCCTTGCCATATTGCTTTGTCCACATGTCACAGAGCCAGTCTGGAATAGAATACCTGATAGCCGAATCCTCGATTTTTAGATTGCCCTTGTCCCTTGCTATGGACCTAAGCACTCCATTTACAAATCCGCTCAGCCCTGCAAAGCCACGCTTTTTTGCCAGTTTTACATACTCATTGCATGTGGCAGAATCTGGCACAGAATCCATGTAATAGATTTCAAAAACTCCCATACGCAAGCTGGTGCGAATCCAAGGCTTCATCTTTTTAGCCTTGGTTTTGGAGTAGGAATCTATAATATAATCTAATTCAATTTTTCTCTCCACCGTGCCATTGACCAGTCTTGTCAAAAATGCTCTTTCATTCTTTTCCAAATAACTGTATTTATCTAGCACAGCCTTTAGGTATAAATGAGAAAACTGCCCACGCTCCAATATTTCTATCAGAGTATCAGCAGCCAGTTCCCTTATATTAATACTTGCCATCTAATAACCTCGTGCCCTCAGCCAATTGATATCCCCTAAGGAAATCTCCTGCGGCCATTCGCTTTTTGCCCTCAAGTTGCAATTCCCTTATGAGCAAGCATCCATGGCCTGTGGCAACTACAAATCCATTTTTATCAACAGAGATAATACTACCTGGCTCTCCCTTGCCCTCTATCACCTGAGCAGACCATATTTTGAGGGTCTTGCCATCCAGATATGTAAAGGCCGAAGGCCATGGGTTTAGTCCCCTGATCAGTCTCTCTATTTCCACTGCTGGCTTGGACCAATTAATGTTTCCCATTTCCTTTTTAATCATGCCTACATGGGTAGCCTGGGACTCATCCTGAGGCTCTGGGGTAATCTGACCCCTGTCCAGTTTTTCTATGGTCTCCACAGCCAGTTTGCCACCCTCAATTGCCAGTTTGTCAAAAAGACTGCCACCGGTTTCATCTGCTGCCAGTTCCACCTGAGATTTGAGCAGCATATCTCCATCATCCAGGCCTGGTCCCATCATCATAGTGGTAATGCCAGATACCTTTTCTCCGTCAATAACTGCCCACTGGATTGGGGCTGCTCCCCTGTATTTTGGAAGAAGAGACCCATGGACATTGACGCAACCCAGACGGGGCATATCTAAAATCACCTTTGGTAAAATCTGTCCAAAGGCAGCCACCACAAAAACATCTGCCTGATATTTGCTTAAAAATTCTACTGACTCCTCAGCCCTGATTTTAACAGGTTGAAAAACCGGGATGTCATGGTCCACAGCCCACTCTTTTACAGGAGGAAACTGCATTTTGCCACCCCTGCCCTTTGGCTTGTCAGGCTGGGTCACACAGAGAATCACCTCATGACCTGCCTCATATATTGCTTTCAAGGTCTCCACCGCAAAATCCGGTGTACCCATAAATACTATTTTCATGGTCTCTCCTATTCCTTGACTACCATCTTTTCGTCAGGCAGCCATTTCATCAGCATCTGCTCCAATTTTTCTCCACGGACCGGCTTGCTCAGGTAGTCATTAAATCCCATTGCAAGATACTCCTCCTTCATGCCCGCCATAGCATTTGCAGTCAGCATAATAATAGGAGTCTTTTCATTTACATCTGTGCCGATTGCCTTAAACCTGCTGTATGTTTCCACACCGTCCATCTCCGGCATCAGGTGGTCCATAAATATAATGTCATATTCCTTGGTGCACATGAGATTAAGGGCATCCTTTCCAGAGGATGCAGTCTCAACAATCACCTTGCTAGGCTCCAGGAATTTTTTGATTAAAAGCAAATTCATGGCTGTGTCATCAACTGCCAGAATCCTAGCTGAAGGAGCCTCAAAAAGATGATATCTAATATCCTTGGAAACATCCTTGCTAGTCTTGTAAGCAATCTTTCCAACAGGTCTTTTGTTGACTGCAACCTGTGGCAGTACAACAGTAAATGTGGACCCCTTCCCATATTGGCTCTCCACACTGATATCTCCACCCATGGCATTGCAGAGGCTCTTTGACAGATTCATTCCCAGGCCAGTGCCCTCCACAGACCTGTTCTTTTCCAACTCTAGTCTGGAGAATTTATCAAATACCTTTGGGATGTCCTCAGCCTTAATTCCAATACCTGTATCGTTTACCTTGATTACCATTGTAAACTGGTCAGAATCAGGGAGGAAATCCTCCATGGAAACTTTTAGGGTAACCATGCCGTGGTTGGTGTATTTAACCGCGTTGGTAAGCATATTTATAATAACCTGTCTGATGCGGACTACATCTCCATTAATAACAGATGGCATATTCTCGTCGCACTCAAAATAAAGGGCCAGGCCCTTGTCCTCCGCCTTTTCTACAATCATGCTGTAGCAGTCGCTGATTAGGGATGACAGGTCGTAATCTGCATTTACAATCTCTGTTTTGTTGGCCTCTATCTTTGACAAATCCAGGATGTCATTAATTATGGCGAGAAGGCTGGTACCTGCAGTGATTGCATTGTTTGAGCACTCCTTTACCTCTTCATCATCTGTCTTTCTGAGAATGATTTCATTCATGCCCAGCATGGTGTTGATAGGGGTCCTAATCTCATGGCTGACAGAGGCAAGAAACTCGTCCTTTGCCTTTGTGGCTGCCTCCAGTTTTGCCATGGTTGCCATAAGTTTTTTGTAGTCTGGAGTCTCCAGGGCAAGGAGCAGGGCCAGGGCCCCGGTTGCAATAAAGAATCCATCCATCATATAGTTTGGCAGAATGGTTTCCCTGACAATGACTCCAATAGACACCAGGATGTAGAAGATAATAAGGGTTATTCCCTCCTGCATCTTGATATATTTTCTGCCAATGTAAAATAAAATCATGGACCAGAAGGCCATAACAACCGGTGTCATAAACATGACAACAAAAAGCGGTCCGTGGACATAGCCCTCCTCATGATTAAAGTCGTTGAAAAACTTGAGGAAAATGTTTAAAACCATAGCAAGGAATGAGAGGTTCCAAATGGTCTTTACCGGCCACATAAGTTTGGACTGTCTGTGTCCTCCACTACGCCTTTCCACCATCTCAAGTATATAAGAGCATAGGAAATAAACCATGGAATTTTGTCCCACATAATATACGATATAAGAAATTTTGCAAAAGGCTATTGGCAAATAAAGGACATAGGTAATGGAATAGCAGACGAAAATATCGCTGACTACTGTTACAATGGCAAATAGGCAAAATCGTCTAAAGGATTGCAAATCCTTTGTGTCAGCATACCTAAGTCTTGCCACCGCGTATACCATTAAAAGTATAAGAAGTCCTGCCAGATCAAGGTCTATATTGTAGGCTAATTCCTGGTTCATATTATTCCCCTCTGAATAGATTTATTCCTCTAGAATTAATCCTCGTCTTCTATTTCCTCAACAAGATCCTCTACGTTGTATAGCTCACCCTCCACCTTTGTGGTGTACATTACCCCGTTTAGGTGGTCAATCTCATGGCAAAGGGCTCTGGCCATAAGTTCTGTTCCCTCTACAATAAATTCTTCCATATTTTCATTTAAAGCCTTTACCTTGGCATAATTAGGACGGGTAACAATACCTGTTTTGCCAGGTACCGAGAGGCATCCCTCGTTGCCAGTCTGCTCTCCAGATGTCTCTAAAATCTCTGGATTGATAAGGGTAACCGGGCCCTCTCCCACATCGATAACAACGATTCTCCTAAGGACGCCAACCTGAGGAGCGGCAAGGCCAACTCCCTCAGCCTCATACATGGTGTCATACATATCCTCAATGAGGGTTTTCAGTCTAGGTGTAAGTTCTTTAACTGGCTTGCAAACCTTTGTCAGGCAATCCTCGCCAAGTTCTCTAATTTCTCTCAGTGCCATAATATTTCCTTTCTATAAAAAACCAGGTAATTACAATGTTCTAATTGGATCAAAGTCAAACCATGTGGTGGTAGACCGGTACTGCTTTTGATCTAAAAGAAATTTATCTATAGCGTCCTTTACCCTTACCAACCTGTTGTAATCATTGTGTTTTAGGTAAATGACACGCCTATATACATCCATCATCTTGCCTACATAGGCATCCTCTGGACCCATACATACTACCTCAGGATCTGTATCTTTGCAAAGTTTTGCCAAGATATCCGCCTGGGCATATGCATCCTTTTGATTTGGAGAATTAACCTGGATGCCGAGGATGTGGGAGCAAGGCGGATAGGACAAAAGTTTTCTGTAGGCAAACTCCTGCTTGAAAAAGCTGTCATAATCCTGATTTGCAGAAGTGACAACTGCGTAATTGTCTGGCTGGTAGGTCTGAATAACAGCCACTCCAGGTGTAAGACCGCGTCCTGCCCTGCCCACTGCCTGGGTCAAAAGTTGAAAGGTCCTCTCCCCGCTGTGATAGTCACTTTCATTTAGGGAAATGTCAGCTGCGATGATACCAACCAGGGTAACATTTGCAAAATCATGTCCCTTTACAATCATCTGGGTGCCGATTAGGACGTCTGCCTCATGGGCTGCAAAGGCGGATAGGATTTCCTCGTGGCCGTCCTTGCCCTTGGTAGTGTCGGCGTCCATACGTAGGACCCTGGCCTCTGGGAATAGTTCTTTTACAATCTCCTCCAAACGCTGGGTGCCAGCCTTAAAGGAGCCAATGTATTTGCTGCCACAGGATGGGCAGGTTTTCATGGCTTTTGTAGTATAGCCGCAGTAGTGGCATTTCATTACGCCCCCTGAGTGGAGGTGCAAGGCCACGTCACAATGTGGACATTTTAACACATGGCCACAGGCCCTACAAGAAACGAAGCCCATGAGGCCTCGGCGGTTTAAAAACAGCATAATCTGCTGGTGTTTACTTAGCCTGTCTGCCATCAGTTCTCTCAGCCTTTTGGAAATCATGGACCTGTTTCCACTGGCCAATTCCTGACGCAAATCAACAATCTCGCACTGGGCCATGTCCTGACCCATAGCCCTCTTGTGTAGCTGGATTAATTTATATTCTCCAGAAATGGCCCTGGAATAGGCCTCTAGAGAAGGTGTGGCAGAGCCTAGGATCACTGTGGCCCCAGCCAGTTTTGCCCTGTAGATTGCAGTCTCTCTGGCGTGATATCTAGGCACCACCTCTGATTTGTAGGTAGGCTCATGCTCCTCGTCAATAATGATTAGACCCAGGTTTGAAAATGGGGTAAAGAGGGCTGACCTTGGGCCAACCATAATGCTTATCTCCCCAGATTTGGCCCGTTCAAACTGGTCAAATCTCTCGCCTAGGGACATACGAGAATTAAGAATAGAAACCCGGTCCCCAAACCTGGTGTAAAATCTCATAACTGTCTGATAGGTCAGGGCAATCTCAGGAATCAGCACAATGACCTGCTGGCCCATAGAGATCACATGGTCCATAACATCCATGTAAACCTCTGTCTTGCCAGACCCTGTGACCCCGTGAATCAAATAGGTGTAATTGCGGCCTGTATCAATGTCGGCTTTTATCCCCTCTGCCGCAGCCTCCTGCTCTTCGTTTAAAAGGATTTGTTTTGGGCTAGCCTCCCTATTGATATGGGGATTCCTATAGGTCCTAACCTTTTCAATCCTAATAATGCCCTTGGCCTCCAAATCCCTGATATGGGCAGAACTAACCTGCAGTTTTTTTGTGACCAGTTCCCAATCCAAAGGCTCCACCTCCAGGAGTTCTTTTAACAGTCTCTCCTTGCCTATGGCGTGATTTTTCCTGGCCATCAATTCTGTCAGTTCTGTTCTAGCAGCCTCCTTTGAAATATTGAGGCTGATTTCCTTCTTTTGTTTTTCTGCCTCCCGCCTCCTGATGGGAATGACGGTTTTGAGAGCCTGATTCATTGTTGAACCATAATTCCTCTTGATGAAATATGCAAGTGAAATCAACTGTGACTCTATGGGCAGACTGTCCTTTACAATCCTTGCAATGGGCTTTAACTTGTCTATGTCGTAGGCCGGCTCATCTGTAATATCTACCACGTATCCTGTGATAGCCCTGTCCCCTTTTCCAAAGGGGATGACCACCTGCATGCCAACTGTCAATTCATTCACCAATTGGTCAGGGATAATATACTGGAAAGTTTTGTCCAGCCTCTCATGTGAAATATCTATAATAACATCTGCAAAAAGCAATTAAACATCCTTCCTATAACATGGAAATTTTTACATATTCTCTCAATGATTTTATCACAAACCACTTTTATTTTGAATTTAAGTTGTTTATAATTAGGTGATTTGAATTGTACATATCAGTTATCTATAGGGAGGATATCCAATGCGACATCTAATGAGCCCTCTGGACTTTTCCAGAGAGGAATTGGAGCAGCTTATGGACCTGGCAGATGACATCCAAAATCATCCGGACAAATACTCCGAAAAATGCCACGGCAAAAAGCTTGCCACCTGCTTCTACGAGCCTAGTACTAGAACAAGACTTTCCTTTGAATCGGCCATGTTATCTCTTGGCGGTTCCGTCCTTGGTTTTTCATCCGCTGATTCATCTTCAGCAGCCAAAGGCGAAAGTGTTTCCGACACCATTCGTATTATTTCATCTTACGCAGACATTTGTGCTATGCGTCATCCAAAAGAAGGCGCTCCACTTGTTGCTTCTCAAAAATCACTTATTCCCGTTATCAATGCCGGCGACGGCGGACATCAGCATCCTACTCAGACTCTCACAGACCTATATACCATTCGCTCTTTGCGTGGAGAAATTAAAAACCTTACCATCGGACTTTGCGGTGACTTAAAATTCGGCCGTACCGTTCACTCATTGATTAACGCCTTAGTCCGCTACCCTGGTATTAAATTCGTTCTCATTTCTCCGGAGGAACTGAGAGTGCCAGAGTACATCCGAGAGGATGTCTTAGACAAGAATGGATACGAGTATAAAGAAGTTGATTCTCTAGATAATGTCATGAGTGAACTGGACATCCTCTACATGACCAGAGTACAGCGTGAGCGTTTCTTCAACGAGGAAGACTACATCCGCTTAAAGGACTTTTTCATTCTCACACCTGAAAAAATGCAGTTGGCCAAAAAGGACATGATGGTCCTCCACCCACTGCCACGTGTAAATGAAATCTCAGTTGCTGTAGATGATGACCCTAGGGCTATGTATTTCACCCAGGCCAAAAACGGAGTCTTCATCCGCATGGCCTTGATACTGACCCTGCTGGAATTACAATAGGAGGATTCGTATGTTAAATATTAGTGGAATTCACGAAGGATTCGTTTTGGACCACATCAAGGCCGGCGAATCTATGACCATATACAAAGACCTGCACCTGGACGACCTAGGCAGTGATTGCACCATAGCCATGATTATGAATGCCAAATCAAACAAGATGGGCCGTAAGGACATTATCAAAATCGAGTGTCCTATCCAGAGAGTGGACCTGGACATCCTAGGATTCATTGACCACAACATTACCTGCAACATCATCAAAGATGATGTCATTGTAGAGAAACGTCGTCTTTCCCTCCCTAGGGAAATCAAAAACGTAATCTCTTGCAAGAACCCACGATGCATATCCACCATCGAGCAGGAATTAGATCAAATATTTATCCTGACCGACGAGGCCAACGAAGTATACCGTTGCAAGTACTGCGAGGAAAAATACACAGGTTTGAAATAAAATGATCTAGTCATTTATTTGTCCTGGTCTAGGCTGGCCTGGTGCTTTTTGTTGATATTGCGGCTCATATCCATGGTGGCGGCCCTTTTTACAGAGCCACTTCCATAGCGGCCACGGATAGAATCTAAGGTGGCATCCAATGCCTTGTGTTTTTCCTTTTTTTCATCTACGAAAAGGGAGGCCTGCTCAAAGCCCTCCCGGTCCAGGTCGCTGAGGCCCAGGCCTACCAATCGGAGGGATTCTCCCTTCCAGCTTTCTTTCATCAATTCTTTGGCCACCTCATAGATTGTGCTGGTCAAATCTGTGGACTCGTACATTTTTTTCTGGTGGGACCTGGTGACAAAATCCAGGTTTCTAAAAGTGACTGATACGCATCTGCACTTGGCCCCGTCAGCCCTCATTCTGGCAGACACAATATCGGCCTGGGCCAGGAGAATTTTGTTGATAGACTCCAAATCTGTCAGGTCATCCTCCACTGTGGTCTCTGCAGAATAACTTTTCTCATCCTCTCTCTCATTGGACACTGGGCTATTATCTATACCATTGGCATAGTTGTGATAGTGGTTTGCTCCCCTCTCTCCCAGGATTAAACTCAGTTCCTCCATGGAAGCCTTTGCCAAATCCCCTATGGTTTTGATATTAAAGTGGCGGAGTTTTTCTGCTGTAGCCTTGCCACAGGAGAATAGTTCTCCCACATCCAATGGCCACATTTTTTCAGGGATTTCCTCTGTGAACAGGGTGTGGACCTTGTTTGGCTTTTCAAAATCTGATGCCATCTTGGCACAGAGCTTGTTGTAGCCTATTCCTACATTTACAGTAAATCCTAACTCCTCGTATATCCTGTCCTTTATCTCATAGGCAGTTTTGATTGGGTCCGGATATATCAGGTGCATGCCAGACATATCCAAAAAGACCTCGTCGATAGAATAGGATTCCATTATAGGGGCATACTCCTGGACTATAGCCTTAAATGCTCTAGAGCACCTGATGTACCAGTCAAAGTCAGAGTGGACCACCACCAGGCCCGGACACTTGCGCATAGCCATAGACACTGGCTCCCCAGTGTTTATTCCATACTTTTTGGCAGGAATGGATTTGGCAGCCACAATGCTTATCCTAGAGTCAGGATCTCCACCTACAATGGATGGAATGGTCCTGATATCCACAGTGGACCCCTGCATTAGTTGCTCCACTGCCGACCAGGAGACAAAGGCGCTATTAACATCAATGTGAAAAACTAATCTATCCATCTTTCCTTACAATTCTTTGATATATTTTGTCATGGTATTCAGCACCAGTTTCTTGTTGCCACTCCATGTTGGAGCGATGAGAATTGATTTTGGTCCATCTCCGGTAATGCGGTGGACCACTGTTTCCTCCGGCAATGCTTTCAGGCACTCTCCTACCAGCTTGCAATATTCATCTAGTGTAAACACTAAAAAAGGTTCTTTCTCATATATTTCTGCCAGCCTAGTCCCCTTTAGTACATGGAGCAATTGTAGTTTAATTCCAAAGAGGGTAGGCTGTAGCCTTGCCAGATATTTTACAGACTCTAATATGTCCTCTTGGCTTTCCCCAGGCAGGCCCAGTATCAGGTGGACAACCACCTTTATCCCTGCATCAGTCAACCTTTTATAGGCATCCTCAAATACAGACAGGTCGTATCCCCTATTTATAAATGAAGCAGTCTTTGGGTGAATGGTTTGCAGGCCCAATTCTACCCAGACTTCTTTTTCTTTATTTAATTCTCCCAGAAAATCCACCATAGGCTGGCCCAGGCAATCTGGCCTTGTGCCAATGGATAGTCCAACTATCTCAGGGCATTCTATAGTCTCCTTAAAAAGAGACATCAGCCTATCCTGGTCCCCATAGGTATTTGTATAAGACTGAAAATATGCAATATATTTTCGCTCATCCAAAGGAATCCTAGATGAAATTTTGGCATCCACCCTTTTTCGTGCCAGAGCTATCTGCTCTTTGATAGGACCATAGCCAGTGGCAAAATCACCTGACCCGCCCTCAGAGCAAAAGATACATCCGCCCCTGCTAATCGCCCCATCTCTATTGGGACAGGTACACCCCGCCGACAGAGAAAGCTTATATATTTTTTTACCGTATTTTTCCTTTAAATAATCCGAAAGAGTCACGTATTCCATAAAAATATTTTACAACAAAAGCAGGTTTTGACATATATTATATGCAAAACCTGCTTCTTAATTATTCTATGTATTCTATTTATTGAGCTGGTGCAGTTGCAGTGACAACGCCAGCCTCATTGGTCTGGTAGAGCATGTTGCCCACCTGGATCAACTGGTTTTTAACCAGTTTGCCATCTGCTCCAAATAGGTATGGGTTTGAGCCAACTGTGATAACCTGATTTGTTACGATTACACCCTTTTCGTTGGCATAGTAAATCTGACCATCTGCTGCCTGGAAACATCCTGTAACCATCTTGCCGTCAGCCCCAAAGTAGTAGAGGGCTCCGCCTACATTTTCAAAACTGTTCTTTACCAGTTTGCCATCTGCTCCAAAGTACCATGTAGCGCCATTGAGATTGAAAGCACCAACCTGCATCTGGCCATTGTCATTAAAGTAGTAGACATTGCCATCGATTGCTGCAAGGCCTGTGGTCTTGTGGGCATCGGTAGCATCCAGATAATATGTGCCAGTTGCGTCTGTCCACCAACCCTTGTAAAGTTTGCCATTATCAAGAGGGTTAAAGAGGAATGTAGCACCATTTACATCTACCCATCCAACCTGACGGATACCGTCCTGGTTGAAGTAATAAATATCTTTGTCGATAACAGAGAGACCTCTGTGCATGTGGCCATCTGTTGTATCAAGATATCTAACACCTGCCGAGTCTGTCCACCAGCCAGTGTAGAGTTTGCTGCCATCGTTTGGATTAAAGAGGAACATATTTCCACCTAAATCCAACCATCCTGAATATAGTCTGAATGACTCATCAAAGTAATATACTGCTCCGTCAATTGACTGCAGTCCTGTCACTGCCGCTGCTGTCTCAGGTGAGAAATAGTATGTGCCAAGGGCAGGATCTGGATGCCAACCGTAGGTAACAATACCTGTTGTTGGGTCTGTGTGGAAGAGGTAGCCTCCAATGTTTGCGTAGTTGAACTGTCTACGATAGTTATTGAAAAGGAAGGTACCCTGTGGTGTAGGAAGCAAACCAACCTGTGGAATCCACTGAGTGTAATCCTTTACTGCAACATTCATATCAACACGTCCGTTGATACCAGGCACTGAGCCGCCTGAAGAGTACTGCCAAATAGCCCAACCAGCAATATCATTGTGGTCTGAATACTGGGCAATCCACTTGTCGTATGCCAGTGCAGATGTGAAATGGGACTTGTAAAAATTAGTGTATGTGTACACCATTGGTGTGTATCCTGCTGCAGAAATGATACTGCAGAAAGTGTTTGCCATTGCTGTACATGTATTTGCATCCAGTCCCTTTTGAGTCTTGTCCTCGATATCAAATGCAACTGGGAAATTGATTCCGTAAGGCTCAATCCACTGGAGAACCAATGCTGCCTCCTGGGCTGCTGCCTGCACTGATGTGGCGTATGAATAAATATATACACCTGTACGAACACCTGCTGCCTGGGCGCCCTTTACGTTTGCTGCAAAATATGGGTCAACTCCTGAGTTGGTGCTGCCCACCTTTATAAATGCATAACTGACTCCTGACTGAGCAACGGCTGCCCAATTGATTGCCCCCTGGTATTTTGAAACATCAATACCCTGAGTTGCTGCTTCTGCTGTGACAGGAACAGAAAATGCCATAACAAAGGCAAGTGCAAATGCTGTCATAGACTTGAGTAATTTGCTTGTCTTAAAAATTTTCACCTGTGTACCTCCTAATTAGTCTCTAGTAATAACTTTATCACATATGTAGGGGTAAGTCCTACAGTTGGTGTCTAACTACCTTATATTCATCTCCGTCTACAAAGTATGGACATGACTTGTAGTGGCTGGATACCAGGCGGACGTAGTCGTCCTCATCCATATCCATCTCACAATAATAGGCCTCGTCCTCTTCGTCCCAGACGAAGTTGTTACAATACTCGCATGCTATTCCACTGCTTTTCTTTTTTGCAGCCATATTATACTCCTGTAAAAACAGCCACACCCAGAATAGAAATCACTGACATGATAATGCCTGCAAGAACTACCCCAAGGACAACTGCAAGAATTGATGATTTAAAGTCCATATCAAGGATTGAGGCTGCCAAAGTACCTGTCCAGGCGCCGGTGCCAGGCACTGGGATACCTACAAACAACATAAGGGCTACAAAGAGGCCGCGTCCAGCCTTTGACTTGAGTTTTTGTCCACCCTTCTCGCCCTTTTCCAGACAAAAAGTAAAGAACTTGCCGATATATTTTTTATCCTTGCCCCACTCTAATACTCTTCTTGCAAAGAAATAGATGAAAGGCATTGGAAGCATATTCCCTATAGCAATGAGAATGTATGCAATAACCAGATTAAAATCTGGATTGACTGCGTGTATTCCCTGGGCGATAGGCACGGCACCTCTCAATTCAACCAGAGGAACCATTGATATAAAAAATACGTAAAAATAGTTTTTCATTAATTACAACTCCTTAATATTTCCTTTAGTGTATCTATAAATGTGGCCATCTCCTCGTCTGTGCCAATGCTGATTCTCAAATAGTCTGCTATTCTCTCTGGCTTTGAGAAGTGGCGCACATATATATTTTTCTTTTTTAATTCCTCAAAAATAAATGTGGCATCACATTTAGGATGCTTTGCAAAAATAAAATTGCTCATGGAATCTGGGAATATAAAACCCAGTTCTTTTAATTTTTCCTTTGTCCACTCCCTGGTCTTAATGACCTTGTCTACCTGGTCCCTAAAATAGGTCTCATCCTCAATAGAGGCCACACCTGCTGCCAGCGTAATGGTGTCCATAGTGTAAGAATTAAAGGAAAACTTGCAGTCTGACAAATACTTAATCAGCTTTTTAGAACCTATGGCATATCCAATTCTGTTTCCTGCCATGGCCCTGGATTTTGAGAATGTGCGTACAACCAAAACATTGTCATTTTTTCTAGTCAAATCTATGCAGGACTGAGAGCCAAAATCAACGTAGGCCTCATCGATTATAACCACGCACTCTGGGTGAGCCTTTATTATGTCCTCAAAAAAATCTACTGTAAGTCCAATGCCTGTAGGGGCATTTGGATTAGGAATAACAATGCCGCCGCAAGGGCTCATATAGTCCTCTTTTACCAGGCAAAAATCCTCATCCAAAGGAATCTGCTGGTAGGCTATTTTAAATAATTCTGCCCAAACATCATAAAATGAATAGGTGATATCCGGGAAAATAACAGGCCTTTGGCTGTTAAAAAATGTGAGGAAGGCCATGGCCAACACATCATCTGACCCAACTCCCACAAAAACATTATCCGGGTCGAATCCGTGATAGTCTGCAATGGCATCTATCAGGGACTGACATGTAGGATCTGGATATTTCCTAAGCCTATCTAGGTCTATATCTGAAATAGCCTTACCCACCAATGG
>JAIKWH010000025.1 GCA_024684955.1 Pseudobutyrivibrio sp. | reverse complement strand
TTGGTTTCCATTACCACAGCCTTCATTCTTTTACCCCTTTCTAATATATGTCATGTATTCAGCGATTTGAGGATAGTCCCCATCAAGAATTTCTATTGCTGCTATTATATATTTTCGATGTCGCTCCAATATTTTTCGGGGTACCTTTGTATTTTCCGTAATTTCTTTAATAGGTAATAACAGACTTTTTCTCATCTTCTTTAAAGTTGTTTCATCCTTCAAAACATAATTTATAACTTCGCTACAAGCTTTTTTTGTTTTTGTGGATTTTGGGGAGCAGTCAACTAAGTCAAAAAATGAAAAACCATATTTTTTTAGAACATCCCCAAGAGAATATATTTCGTCTTGCATAGATGAGGTCGAAGGCGAAAAACTGTTATTGCTGGTAGAGAGTTCAGCCTCCTTGGTTTTTAACTCCATATTAAAAGCAATATTTATATCTTCATCTGAGGAATCGATATCAGACCCTAATGAATCTGTTAATATTTCATTTTTGTGTTTACTTTCACCCTTTATGTAATCCAGTAATCTCCTGGTTATTACTACAGATGCCAATGCAAAAAAATCGCCCTTTGACTCCTCGTAAGAATCTATTGCTTCATTAAAAGCAATAAGAGCGATTGAATATTCATCATCATTTTCATTTACAAAATGGCCTACTACACCATACGCTTTGGATAAGATAAATTTACGATGTGCCGTGATAAATTCATTTCTGAAATCTGGGTTTTCTTTTGCCTTGATAACCTCTTTGGAGGTATCACCAAAATTTTTTTCCATTTTTTTCAGACCCACCCCATTTTTTTTAAACTCTCCTGCGAATAATTATATCACAAGGGACAATAGATGTTGAAGCAGACTATTTTTAGCAAGGAGGAACTATATTATGGCTAGAAAAAAAGTATCAACAATTCTTAAAGCATCCATTGGGGGAATGATGTGTATGTCATTCTTGTTTGTAAGCGCAACTACATTAACTGCATCAGCAGCTGGATTTCCTGCAAGAAACAACATGCAGCAAGGACAGATGATGGGACAGCAACAGATGGGACAGCAACAGATGGGCCAGCAGCAGATGATGGGGCAACCACAGATGGGCCAGCAGCAGATGGGACAACAGCAGATGTTTGGGGCAGATTCCCAGAATCAGATGATGCCAGGTCAAGAGGGCATGATGCAAGAAGGTATGATGCAAGAAGGTATGATGCAAGAAGGTATGATGCAGCAAGACCAACTTAATAACCTTGAAAATTTGGATTTAGCAACTGAACCTAGCGAAATTCTTACAGGCATTACCTCAAATAGTGCCATGAATCTTACAGCGGATACTTCAAACGCTACTACATATGTAATGAGCGATACAGATAATACTGTAAAGATTGACACCGCAGGAACCTATATTGTCACAGGATCTTGCTCAGATGGAAATATTGTAGTGAAGAAAAATACTACAGGTGTAGTACTTGTCCTTAAGGATTTAAATCTTACATCAACCACAGGAGCAACTCTTTCATGCAACAAATATTCAGAGACTAAGATTATTATTGAGGGAACTGTTTCATTAACAGATGCTGAAAATCCTGCAGATGAAACTTCCTCAGATGCGGATGTAGCAGATGCTTTCGATGGTGCAGCCCTTAAAGTTAAAGATGGAGCAAGTGCATATATCACAGGTTCAGGCACATTAAACATTGATGGTAGTTCATGCAAAAATGGTATCAAAGTAGGAAATGAAGATTCTCCAAGCCTTGTAATAGATAGTATTAATTTAAATATTTCTGCCGCTAATGATGCTATAAACTCTGGCTATGATTTGGCGATTTTGAGTGGAAATTTATCGATTTATGCATCTGATGATGGTATTCACGCCGACCGAATTGTAACAATTGGTGATTCTGGAAATGGACCTTCTATAAATATCAAAAACAGCTATGAAGGTATCGAAGGAACTGTAGTTAATCTCTTTGGAGGCAACACAAATATTAACGCCTCAGATGATGCTGTCAATGCGGCAAATAGTGATGGAACTTATGCAAGTTTAGGATATTCAATTAACATTACAGGTGGAACTCACACAATTAATTGCAGTGGTGATGGTTTAGATTCAAATGGAAATGTAAATATTACTGGAGGATCTACAACTATTAATAGTGGTTCAACAGGAGGCGAGGCAGGTATAGATTATATTGGCACATGCTACATAGCAGATGGAACTTTAACAAACAATAGTGGTATGGCAGCTGATGGCGACATGATGATGGGACAGCAGCAGATGGGACAGCAGCAGATGGGACAGCAGCAGATGGGACAGCAGCAGATGGGACAGCAGCAGATGGGACAGCCACAGATGGGACAGCAGCAGATGGGACAGCAGCAGATGGGACAGCCACAAATGGGACAGCAGCAGATGGGACAACCACAAATGAGGTAAAATCAGATGTAAGAAATGGCCTTTTAAGAAGCGTATATATGAAAAAAGAGTGCATGACATGCACTCTTTTTTTTGCGCAGATTAAAAAATATATTGACAAGGCTTCAAAACTGTATTATTGTCTTATTGTATTAAGTGACTAATACAATAGTACATCAGTACATTAGAAAGGAGACAGGCTTATGTCATGGAATCTTGACAATGATCGTCCTATTTTTGTACAGATTGTGGAACATCTGCAGTGCGATATAGTATCGGGGGTTTATGCGCCTGGACAAAAGATACCTAGCGTTAGGGAACTTGCAACAGAGGCATCAGTTAATCCTAATACAATGCAGAGAGCTCTTAGTGAGTTGGAACGAGATGGACTTATGCATTCAGAACGAACAAGTGGCCGATTTATTACGGAGGATATCACAATGATCGACAAACTAAAGGAAGAATTGGCAACAAAGCGGATTGAGGATTTCCTCAAACAAATGGAGCGTCTTGGCCTTAGCCCAAGAGAAATAAAAGATTTAATTGCAAAAAAGGTAAAGGAGTGAGTGGTATGAGTAATTTGCTTAGCATACAGGGTCTTACAAAGGTTTATTCATCAACACCTGCCCTGTACAATGTAGATTTAGAAATCGGTAGCGGTCACATCATTGGTCTGCTTGGACCAAACGGATCTGGCAAGACTACTATTATTAAAATCATCTGTGGTCTATTACAGCCTACTGCTGGCAAGGTCCTTGTAGACGGACATGAGGTAGGTGTAGAATCCAAAAAGATTATTTCTTACTTGCCAGACCACACATATTTAAATGATAACATGACAATTCATGAGACCATTCTGTATTTCATGGATTTTTATGAGGACTTTGATGCAGACAGGGCTTATGCCATGCTGGAGAAACTTAACATTAATCCTGATGCAAAGATGAAGACTCTGTCAAAGGGCACAAAGGAAAAGGTGCAGCTTATTCTCGTAATGAGCCGCCGGGCAAGACTTTACATTTTGGATGAGCCTATTGCTGGAGTTGATCCTGCAGCAAGAGATTACATTTTGAATACAATTATTAGCAACTACGACCCTGAGGCGACAATCATTATTTCAACTCACCTGATTTCAGACGTTGAAAATGTCCTTGATGATGTTATCTTTCTCCAGAACGGTCAGATTGCATTGCATTCTTCTGTGGATGACATCCGTCAGAATGAGGGCAAGTCGGTAGATGCATTATTTAGGGAGGTATACAGATGCTTGGAAAATTAATCAAACATGAATTTCAGACAACCTGGAGGCCTTTTGCTATCTGTCTAGTATCATTGATTGCAACAGGATTAGTGGGAGCTTTTCTTGCATATATTTATCCTCAAAATCTGGATGTGCCAACTTTTGTAAGTGTACTCCTTGGCACCCTTATTGGAGGATATGTGCTTCTCCTTATTGCAATAAGTGTTATTGCCTTTGCTCTTGTTGTGGTTAGGTTTTACAAGACCATGTTTACAGCGGAGGGATACCTGACCTTTACATTGCCTGTTACACCTCTTCAGATTATTACAGCAAAGACACTGGTTAGTACTATTTGGATTTTAGCTATAAATATTTCTACATGTATAAGCGTTGGCTTTGTAGGTCTTGGACTTGTTATAAAAGACTGGGATGAATTAATGGCTGACTTGCCAATGATTATGAATGCAATCAGACATGGTCTTGAGGAAATGGGGGCCTATACTCTAGGCACTGCAATTCTCTTTATCATCACACTGCTTATAGGAGTAATTGGACAGATTCTTACTTTTTACTTTGCTATATCCATCGGTCAGTTGTGGCAGCAGCACAAGGTGCTGGGATCTGTTTTGGCATACATTGTCATCCATATAATTGTAAATATTATTACTACTGTTGTATCAGTAGGCACCAGCCTGTCTATTCTTGCAGCAGATGTGGTGAATGCATCAAGCATGGAACACTATGTTAGTTCTACCTTGTGGATTAGTTTAATCCTTAATATAATTGTCTGTGCAATTGGCTATATAGGCTCTATAATGATAACCAACAAGAAATTAAACCTAGACTAAGAGCCATTTGGCATACGGAGGAAAAGAATGATTAAGAAGTTTTTTAAAGGCTTGCTTGGCTTTGTAAAGAAACATGTTAAGCTTTTAGTTGTTTTAGTTTTATTACTGGCAGGATTTTTATATGTCAGAAACAATGTAAAAAAAGCACAAGAAGCCTTTGAGGAGGCTGCCAATCAGGTACACACAGCCACTGTCGACCAGATGGATTTGCAGCAGTCTGTCAGCTTGACTGGTACCTTAAAAGCTCTCGATACAGCCACTGTTACATCATCAGTTGGTGGAGCAATGACAGGCGTCAAAGTAGACAAGGTCAACTACGAGGTAGGTGACTACGTTGAAAAAGGTGCCATTGTAGTAGAGTTTGACGGAGATGATTATAACCGCAAATTGGCAGAACTGGATGCCCAGTCCAATCTTTCAAATAAGAGGACTGCAAAGTCTATTGCCGACCTGCAGGAGAGCATCGTTGATATGCAAAAAGTAATCGACGAGGATCAAAAATATCTGGATGATTACAGAAATATTTACCTTGACCTAAAGGATGCTTATGACCAATACGAAAAGTATGACAAGTACAGAGACAAAGAAAAGTATCCTACCACTAGATGGGATGAGCAAAAGGCAGCAGCTGCTGCTATGCAGCCATCTGTAACAATTGAAATCTATGAGGGCAAGGAGGACGAGATTGAGGCTTATCAGCAAAAAATTGTTGATGCTCAGCAGGAGATCGAGTTGGCCCAGTTACAGCTTAATTATGACACTACCTATTCTCAGGTTGATGCCAAAGATGATATCTATGAGAGCATGAGTGGTTCTCAGGTAGAGGCACCATTCTCAGGATACATCATTACTATGAATGTAGAAGAGGGCAACAACTACACCACAGGTAGCACAGTTTTTACCATGGCTGACACCTCTGGATTTGAGGTAGAGGCAACAGTTGATGAGTACAAGATTGCAAGTATCCAGGATGGACAAACTGCAGTTGTCAGATTTGATGCAACCGGCAGCGATGAATTCAAGGGAACAGTTTCCTTTGTATCTTTGGCCTCTGAGGCAACAATTAGTGGGGGCAGCGCAAATCTGGCAGCAGCTCAAACTGCCTCTTCAACTGCCACATACAAGGTAAAAATTACTATGGATGACCTGGATGAAAGATTCAGAATGGGTATGACTGCCAAGGCTAGCATTGTGCTAGACCATGCAGATGGAGTTTTGGCTGTACCATATGACTGTGTTCAGGAAAATGAGGATGGCACATTCTTTGTTACTGAGGTGGCAGAGGATGGCACAGAGACAGACATTCCTATTACCAAGGGACTTGAGAGTGAATACTATGTAGAAATCAAGGGTGATGGCCTCAAGGAGGGCATGACTGTAAAGGCCATAATGGAAGATGGTATGAGTACCAATATTATGGATTATGTAACTATTGAATAGGAGGTCTTTATGTCCCAAGAATTAATGTTAGACCTTCGTGATATTCACAAGAGCTTTTTCATTGGCACCCCCAATGAGTTTGAGGTTCTGCACGGGTTGAATTTTACTGTTAATAAAGGTGAATTCGTATCAATAGTTGGCCAGTCAGGATCTGGTAAATCCACCTTGATGAATATTATCGGAGCCTTGGATAGGCCCACAGCAGGTGAGTACAACCTGGATGGAGTGGATATTGAAAAGGCCAAGGATAACGAACTATCAGCAATTAGAAATAAAAAAATAGGCTTCGTATTTCAGACTTACAACCTGATAGCCAGGACTACGGCCTTAAAAAATGTCGAGCTTCCTATGATGTATGCCGGTGTAGGCAGAGGAGAGAGAGAGGAAAGAGCAAAGCACCTCCTGGAGGAGGTAGGCATGAGTGACAGAATGATGCACAAGCCTGACGAGCTATCCGGAGGACAAAAGCAGAGAGTTGCCATTGCACGAGCTATGGCAAATGACCCAGCTATCATCCTGGCGGATGAGCCTACAGGTGCTCTCGATTCTGCTACAGGACGACTTATCATGGATATTTTTCACAGACTCCACGAGGAGCAGGGCAAGACCATAGTTCTCATCACCCACTCCCCAGAGTTGTCAAAGGAGACCCAGCGAATCATTACCTTAAAAGATGGTACTATCACTGGAGAATCTACAGGAAACTGGAGTGGATTAAATAGGAAGGAGGAGGCATAAATGCTATTTTCAGAAAATATCTTAGTTGCACTTGCTGGCCTTAGAGCCAACATTATGCGTTCCCTTCTTACAATGCTTGGTATCATCATCGGTATTGCATCAGTTATTGCAATTATGACTGTTGGTAATTCTATCACTGTTATGGTCAACGAAACCATGCAGGGCCTGGGTGCCAACAATATCCAAATGGGTATCAACTACAAGCCTCAGGAGGAGGACGTGTCAGAATCTGGCATGGATTTTGGCGATGGCTACATGAGAGCAGTTACAGATGAAGACTTGATTTCTCAGGATATGTTGGATGCTTTCCAGGAGAAATATAAGGACAAAATACAGTACATTCTCTTGGAGGAGAGGGTGGCTAATAGCACTGTTACCATAGGAAAAAATTCTGCCAATATCCAGATTGTAGGATACAACAAAGACAATATAGACTTTATGGATATAGATATGGTAGATGGTCGCAAATTCTTAGCAAGAGATTATGCTGATGCAAAAAATGTTTGTATGGTTTCCGACAAATTTGTTGAGAGGCTATACGATGGAGATACCAGCAAAGCTTTGGGCACCATGGTAGATGTCCCTATTAATGGAGACTATCACAGTTATTATATTGTAGGTGTCTACGAATATGTGCCTGATCAGTTTTCTTTTGGTGATGCCAACAATCCTACTACAACCTTTTATCTGCCTCTTTCTACTGCAAGAGAGGAGACCCATAATCAGGGCAAGGGATATGAGTGGCTTACACTTGTTACCACCATTGATACAGACAATGACTCCTTCTCCGAGGAGGTCAGAGATTATTTCAATATGACCTTTTATGCTAAAAATGACGCATTCGAGATTCAGGTTATTAATATGGAATCAATGATGGATTCTATGAATACCATGATTAACACTATCCAGCTGGCTCTGTCAGTTATTGCAGGAATATCACTGGTGGTTGGTGGTATCGGTGTTATGAATATCATGTTGGTTTCTATCACAGAGCGTACCAAGGAAATCGGTACAAGAAAGGCTCTCGGTGCAACCAACGGATCTATCAGATTGCAATTTATCACTGAGTCAGTAGTTATCTGCGTAATCGGTGGTATAATTGGTATTATTTTGGGAATTGCCCTAGGCAGTTTGGCCATGAAGGTAATGGGTTACCAAGCAGCAATATCTGTTTCAAGTATTGTTATTGCTGTTGGTTTCTCGATGGCTATTGGTATCTTCTTTGGATACTATCCTGCAAACAAGGCAGCCCAGTTGAATCCTATCGATGCTCTGCGCTACGAATAGAATGAGGGCTATGAGAAAAAAAGAATTAGCAGCAATTGTAATTGAAAGATTAAAAAAGGAATACCCGGTATCTGATTGTACCCTGGACTATGACCAGGCATGGAAACTATTAGTTTCTGTCAGATTGGCGGCCCAGTGTACAGATGCCAGGGTTAATGAGATAGTCCCATCCCTATATGACAAATTCCCTGACGTCAATTCTTTGGCTGAGGCTGATGTAAATGATGTGGAGGCAATTGTCAGGCCCTGTGGTCTTGGTAGATCCAAGGCAAGAGACATAGTTGCCTGTATGAGGATGCTGAGGGACAAATATGATGGCATAGTGCCTGATACAATGGAGGAACTCCTGTCATTGCCAGGGGTTGGCCGCAAGTCAGCTAACCTGATTTTAGGTGATGTTTATAAGCAGCCAGCCATTGTCACAGACACCCACGCCATTAGGCTATCAAACAGAATAGGCCTGGTGGATAATGAAAAGGACCCTACCAAGGTAGAGATGGCCCTGCGGAAAATCATTCCTCCTGAGGAGGGAAATGACCTGTGCCACAGGCTAGTAGACCATGGCAGGGCAGTATGTACAGCCAGGACTCACCCATATTGCGACAAATGTTGTCTTAATGACATATGTAAGAAGAGGATTTAAATCCTCTTCTTTTTTTGAGAATTTTTATCTGCCTTTGTATTTGAGATATATCACATACCCCAAAAGTGTATATATAATGACTACAAATCTCCAAGTTTGTACATTGAAAGCCTAAAAATTTTTATTTACCATCGAATTATATAAAGGAAACATTTAGTTTGATAAAAAGGAGGATGTGCTATGGCAACAGTATTGGAGAATATTTCTCATTCAGCCCAGAGACAGGCGTTCTCAGTCATAGTAGACAAATTTTTAAAGCATCTTGATAATTGCGAGGATAGAACTGAGACATACGTAAAACTGGTGGATGCTGCAGGAAAATTCTACGGTGACGGAGTAAAACCAGAGACCTTGGATCAGGTGAGAAAAGTGGTTTCTGACCCTAACAACAAATGGGTAAAATTTATTAACCACGTTATTGATGAGGCAAACCCTGAGTATTTGAAAAAAATGCTCCTAAACCTGGGATACGAATCATTTTTCCGTGGAACAAAGACCATTAGAGCCAATCGTGAGAAATATGGCTGCAACATTCCATGGCTTATTCTTTTTGATCCAACCATGGCCTGCAATATGCACTGTGTAGGCTGTTGGTCTGGTACATATGGACACAAGGCAAATCTCTCTTATGAGGATATGGACAAAATTGTTACAGAGGGAAAAGAGTTAGGTGCTCACCTGTATATGATGACAGGGGGAGAGCCTATGGTTAGAAAGGCAGACATCCTAAAACTTTGCGAAAAGCACAATGACTGCTTCTTTGTTGCCTACTCTAACTCAACCCTTATTGATGAGGAACTGTGCCAGAAAATTGTTAAACTGGGCAACCTTTCATTTATGCTTTCAATAGAGGGCACACCAGAGACTAACGACAAGCGTCGCGGTGATGGACACTATGATGCTGTTATGAAGGCCATGGATTTGCTCAAAAAATATGGTATTGTTTACGGTACATCTATTTGCTACACAAGGGACAATATCGATGCAGTTACAAATGATGATTTCTTCCGCTTCCTTGCTAGCAAGGGTGCCCACTATGGTTTCTATTTCCACTACATGCCAGTTGGAAACAATGCTGTGCCAACTCTCATGCCTACAGTGGAACAGCGTAAGGAAATGATTAACAGAATCCGCAGAATCCGTACAACTGAGTGTGATATTGAATTCTTCCCTATGGACTTCCAAAATGATGGTGAGTTTGTAGGCGGATGTATCGCCGGTGGACGTAACTACTTCCACATCAATTCAAACGGAGACGCTGAGCCATGCGTATTCATTCACTACTCTGACAGCAATATCAAGGACAAGTCAATTCTTGAGATTCTCCAGAGCCCGCTTTTCATGAAATATCATGAGGGACAGCCATTTAACAGAAATCACCTGAGACCATGCCCAATGCTTGAGAATCCTGACCTGCTCAGGAGGATGGTGGATGAGACTGGGGCCCACCAGACAAACCTGGAGTCCCCTGAGTCTGCAGATCACCTCTGCGCAAAGTGTGATGATTATGCCAAGGAGTGGGGAGAGGTGGCAGATGAAATCTGGAATAGCCAGACCCACAAAAAGCAGCCATACGAAAACTACACCAAACTCCACAGAGAGCATCCAGAACTTGCCGCCTTTGAGCAGGTAAAGGATGAAATTAAGGAGACAGTTGGAACAGACAAAGAAAAAGACAAGTCTCAGATTGGCTAATAAATTTTTACTGACATATTGGGGCACCAGGACCTTGGTTCTGGTGCCTTTTTAGGCACTATTTATAATTGAAATAGGCATACTTGTATGTTACAATCGGAAAGGTTTTGGAAATGTGAAATAGATATTCATAGGAGAATGTTTATGGAAAGTTACAAGTCAGAATTTATAGAGTTTATGGTGGAGTCTGACGTCCTCAAATTTGGTGATTTTACACTGAAGAGCGGGCGAAAGTCTCCTTTTTTTATGAATGCAGGTGCCTATGTTACAGGTAGCCAACTTATTAGACTGGGAGAGTATTATGCCAAGGCAATCCATGCCGCATATGGAGAGGATTTTGATGTCCTCTTTGGACCTGCCTACAAGGGCATACCTCTTGCAGTTATTACAGCAGAGGCTTTTTACAAACTTTACGGCAAAGAAATCAAATATTGCAGCAACCGCAAAGAGGAAAAAGACCATGGAGCAGACATGGGTTCTCTCTTGGGATACAAGATTAAAGATGGGGACAGAGTAGTAATGATTGAGGATGTTACCACATCTGGCAAGAGTATGGAGGAGACAGTTCCTATCGTTAGGGCTCAGGGCAATGTTACTATTGTGGGCCTTATGGTTTCTTTAAATCGCCAGGAGGTTGGCCTCTCTGGTGACAAATCAAAGACTGCCCTTGATGAGGTGGCTGATACATACGGATTCAAGACAGGAGCCATTGTATCTATGGACGAGGTGGTAGAACACCTTTATAATCGTACATGTCAGGGCAGAGTTGTTATAGATGACCAGATGAAGAATCGTATTGATGCATATTACAAGGAGTATGGTGCTAGATAATGACCAGGACTTATTCCCACAGAAGAAATTCATATGGTAACCAATTAAAGGCAATCCCAGTGGAGGCTATGTATGCAGCTGGAGTTTCCATTTTTTCTATACTTATGTTTATTGCCATAATTGGGGTTTCTATCTATATGGCCGGTGAGACACCTAGGTGGATTGGTGGCATTAGTGTTCTAGCCTTCATTGTTAGCATAAATGCTTTCATATATAACATTAAGCAAATGAAGACCAAGACCGAGATTCGCTACCGCGTTATCTGCATGCTTATCTCTGTGTTTGCACTTGCTATTTGGATAGGCACATTTATTTTAGGAATGTTAGTTTAATAGAAGGGTATTTGATATGAAAAGTTTTTATATAGAAAGTGATGATATAATGGAGCGCTATGAACTGGCAACAGACCGCATAGGCACACTTTCTTCTGACAAGGATTTGCCAGAGAATCTACAGGCATACTTTAATGAAATTGCCTCATATATTTTGACAGTAAAAAATATTATGGACAAGGCTCTTGAGGGTGGCCTTGATAATCGTTCTCTTGAGGAGTGTGTCGCAGACCATGACTCTGTTTTTGCTATTTACAAGGAGGATGCTTATAAAAATTCTTTCCTTAATCCAGAATACGCTGTAGCAAATTTGGGTCAGGAACTGGGAGGCATTCTCTCCTCTATATTCTTTACCATTACAGGAATTGTTAGGGCAGCCTTTGAGGGACGCCTTGACAAGTTTGTTATCTACTGCGAGCTTTTCTTGCAGATATATGGAGAGTGTCAGGTAGAGGAAGAGGACAAGTACCGTTTTGATGCTGTGTCATCTGCCTTGTATTCTTTCAAACATGACTATATGAATTTATTTACATCAGAGGATTTGATTACAATGGTAGATCCTGATTACAGTTTCTACTCAGATATTGTTATGAATGCAGACCTCTCCGATGACAGATATATGTACCGCTACGGTATGTACATTGGGGAAAATGAGAGGGGCATCGCTGCCCATCTTAGGTCCCTTCCACATGAGGACATTGTTGATATGGCCCGCACCTATGTAGAGGGCTACATCAAAGGTTTTGAGGTGACAGGCAGGGATATCTCTATCAAGGAGACTGTCAGTGTGGAGGCTCCTGTAGGATTTGAACTGATGACCAGAGAGGCAATTCTCTTATTTAACCAGGCAGGCCTGGCTGCTTCCCTTTCATATGGCGGGGCTACCGGTCGCAGGTTATATTCTTCATCCCCAAACAAGCAGTGCATGTATGACCACAAAAACGATATGGCTTACGTTTTAGACAAGGGACTTTGCGATAGAATCCTGGAGGTAACCAAAAATACTTTAGAGAAAAATAAAGAAAAGGCTGCCACTTACGGCGGTCCTGCTGTTATCGAGGTCTTTGGTGAGACACCTTTTGAGCCAGCCAACAAGGATGCAAATGCCCAGTATTCTGACAAGCAAAACGAACTAAATGTTTATCTCATGAGCAAAAGAGGTCAGATTACAAATGAGTACATCAAGGGTGAAGAGAGATCATTTACAATTATCGCTTACCCTATTCCAGAAATAGGAGATAAATTCAATGAAATCTTTAATGAGACAGTAGCAGTCAACACCATGGACTACGAGCTGTACAAAAAGATTCAGCAGCACATTATCGATGTCCTCGATCAGGGTGAGAGAGTGCATGTTACAGGTCGCGGGGACAACCACACAGACATCACTGTGCACTTGCACCACTTGGATGACCCATCAAAGCAGACTAATTTTGAAAACTGCGTTGCGGACGTAAACATCCCAGTAGGTGAGGTATTTACCAGCCCTGTTTTGGAAGGCACAAATGGCATTCTCCATGTGACCCAGGTATACCTAAAGGATTTGGGCTACAGAAACCTGGAATTAAAATTTGCTGATGGCATGATTACAGATTACACCTGCAGCAACTTTGATTCTGAGGAAGAAAACAAAAAATACGTATTCGACAACCTTTTATACAAGCACGATACTCTTCCTATTGGAGAGTTTGCTATTGGAACAAACACAAGAGCATTTGTTATGGGTCAAAAGTTTGACATTGCGTCAAAACTTCCAATCCTTATAGCAGAAAAGACTGGCCCACACTTTGCAGTAGGTGATACATGCTATTCCAATTCCGAGGATGTGCCAATGTACAATCCAGACGGAAAGGAATGCATCGCTAGGGACAATTCTTGCTCTATTCTTCGCAAGACCGATATTTCAAAGGCATATTTTAACTGCCATACAGATATAACTATTCCATATTATGAATTAGGCGATATTACAGTACTTACAAATGACGGCCGAGAATTGCCTATCATAAAACAGGGTAGATTTGTAGTGGAAGGTACTGAGGAACTAAACAGGGCCTTGGATGAGATGTAGTCAGTAAGTTTACACAGGAGGATAAGGGAGATGGCAACAGTTTCAGTGGTAATGGGTTCGGATAGCGATATGCCTGTAATGGCAAAGGCTATGGAGATCCTGGAAAAATTTGGAGTGGACTATGAGGTTAGGATTATCTCTGCTCATAGACAGCCGGATATTTTCTTTGATTATGCAAAGACTGCAAAGGACCGAGGAGTAAAGCTTATTATTGCAGGTGCAGGAAAGGCGGCTCATTTGCCTGGTATGTGTGCAGCTCTTTTTGAGGGCCCAGTTATCGGCATCCCTATGAAAACCAGTGACTTAGGAGGCGTGGATTCTCTTTATTCTATTGTTCAGATGCCTACTGGTATTCCAGTTGCTACTGTTGCTATTAACGGCGGGGCCAATGCAGGCATTCTCGCTATCAAAATGCTTGCTATGACAGATGATAGTCTGGCTGGCTCTTTACATAATTTCCTTGAGGAGCAAAAGGATTCTGTTGCTGCCAAGGATGCAAAACTTAATACGGAAGGTTATAAAGCCTTTTTATAAAAATTAGGAAACTCTTGATATCAGGAGTTTCCTTTTATTGTTGATGAAAAGGTTATTATATAAGCCCTATAGGGCGGATAAAAAAGAGATACAAAGGAGAAAAAAATGGATTACAAGAGTTCAGGAGTAGATATTGAGGCAGGATATGAGTCAGTTGAACTGATGAAAAAATATGTCAAGGGTACCATGAGACCTGAGGTGCTAGGTGGCTTGGGAGGATTCTCGGGAGCCTTTGATATGTCTGCCATTAAGAATATGGATGAGCCAGTTCTTCTGTCAGGCACAGACGGATGCGGCACCAAGGTTAAACTTGCTATGCTCATGGACAAGCATGACACAATTGGTATTGATGCAGTTGCTATGTGTGTAAATGATGTGGCATGTGCTGGCGGTGAGCCACTTTTCTTCCTTGATTATATTGCCTGCGGCAAAAATATCCCTGAAAAAATTGCCACAATCGTAAGCGGTGTTGCAGAGGGCTGCAAGCAGTCAGGCTGTGCCCTTGTTGGTGGCGAGACAGCAGAGCATCCAGGTCTGATGCCTGAGGATGAGTATGACCTGGCAGGATTTTCTGTAGGAGTTGTGGAGAAAAAGGAAATTATTACTGGCAAGGAATTAAAGGATGGGGACGTGCTCATTGGAATGGCCTCTTCTGGCGTTCACTCAAACGGATTCTCCCTTGTTAGAAAAATCTTTGATATGACAAAGGAAAGTCTTGATACATATTATGATGAATTGGGAGATACTCTTGGCAATGTGCTCCTGGCTCCTACAAGAATATATGTAAAGGCCCTAAAGGCTGTAAAGGATGCAGGAGTAAAGGTAAAGGCTTGCTCACACATTACAGGTGGCGGATTCTACGAGAACGTGCCACGTATGCTGCCAGAGAAAAAGCGTGCTGTCATTGAAAAGGATTCTTACAAGATTCCTCCAATCTTTGGACTGATGGCTAAAAAGGGCAATGTGGCTGAGGAGATGATGTACAACACCTTTAATATGGGTATTGGAATGGTTGTTGCAGTTGACCCTGCTGATGTGGACAAGACTATGGAGGCTATGCGTTCTGCCGGAGACACCCCATACGTGGTAGGCAAGATTGTGGACGGAGAAAAGGGTGTTGATTTAGTCTAAGGAGAATAAAGTTGAAAATTGCAGTATGCGTGTCAGGTGGCGGCACAAATTTGCAAGCCATCATCGATAAGATAAATTCTGGAGAAATCCATGATACAGAAATTGGGGTTGTAATCTCAAACAATGCCAATGCCTACGCCTTGGAGCGTGCTAAGAATGCAGGCATTGAGGCTGTCTGCGTCAGCCCAAAGGATTTCCCAACCAGGGAGGATTTTAACGATGCTTTCCTGAGAAAACTCAATACATATAATGTAGACCTGGTGGTATTGGCAGGATTTTTGGTTGTCATTCCAAAGGAAATGATTCGCCAGTACCGCAACAGGATTATCAATATCCACCCTTCTCTTATCCCTAGTTTTTGCGGCACAGGATATTATGGCCTAAAGGTGCATGAGGGGGTCCTCTCTAGAGGAGTAAAGGTGACAGGAGCCACCTGCCACTTTGTAGACGAGGGTACTGACACTGGCCCTATAATTTTGCAAAAGGCTGTGGAGGTAAAGGAGGGGGATACCCCGGAGATCCTCCAGAGACGAGTGATGGAAGAGGCGGAGTGGATTATTATGCCTCAGGCCATTGACCTCATAGCAAGGGGCAAAGTGTCTGTGGAAAGTGGCCATGTTCATATTAGAGAATAATAAAGAGGAGAATACTATGAAAGTTCTTATTGTAGGTAGCGGCGGTAGGGAGCATGCTATTGCTCTTGCTGTTTCTAGATCAAAGAGGGTTGATAAGATATACTGCGCCCCAGGTAATGCAGGCATTGCAGAACTGGCTGAGTGCGTGGACATAAAGGCTATGGAGTTTGACAGGTTGGTAGCCTTTGCGAAGGACAATGGAATCGACCTAACCATCATTGGTATGGACGACCCACTAGTTGGGGGCATTGTGGACAAATTTGAGGAGGCTGGCCTGAGATGTTTTGGCCCAGACAAAAAGGCCGCAATCCTGGAGGGGTCAAAGGCATTCTCCAAGGATTTGATGAAAAAATACGGCATCCCAACAGCTGCATACGAGAATTTTACTGACCCTAAGGCTGCCCTAGAATATCTAAAGACCTGCAAGTACCCAATCGTTTTAAAGGCTGATGGCCTGGCTCTGGGCAAGGGAGTCCTCATTTGCCAAAACCATGAGGAGGCTGTGGCAGGCGTAGCAGAGATTATGCAGGACAAGAAATTTGGTGACGCTGGCAACACTATGGTTGTGGAGGAGTTTATGACAGGCCGTGAGGTATCTGTTCTTTCCTTTGTAGACGGCAACACAGTAAAAATCATGTCATCTGCCCAGGACCACAAGAGGGCAGGAGACGGGGACACAGGTCTTAACACAGGTGGCATGGGCAATTTCTCCCCATCCCCATTCTACACAAAAGAAATCGACCAGTTCTGTCAGGAAAAAATCTTCCAGCCTACAGTTGATGCAATGAAAGCTGAGGGCAGGACCTTTAAAGGCGTAATCTTCTTTGGACTAATGCTGACAGAGGATGGCCCAAAGGTCCTGGAATACAACGCACGATTTGGAGACCCAGAGGCCCAGGTGGTTCTCCCTCGTCTGGAGAATGACGTGATAGATGTAATGGAGGCCTGCATCGATGGCACTTTGGACAAGATTGACCTTAAATTTTCAGACCAGGCAGCAGTATGTGTTGTCCTTGCCTCAGATGGTTATCCTGTAAAATATGAAAAGGGATTTCCTATTACAGGTTTTGAAAAGTTTAACAATGAGGATTATTTCTGTTTCCATGCTGGTACAGCCTATAACGACAAGGGGCAGATTGTCACAAACGGCGGTAGAGTCCTTGGAATCACAGCCCTTGGAGACAGCCTAAAAGAGGCTAGACAAAAGGCTTACCAGGCAACAGATTGGATTTCCTTTGAAAACAAATATATGAGACATGACATTGCAAATGCCATCCTTTAATTTATGGGACAAGTGGCCACGGAGGGATTAACTTCCGTGGCTTTTTATGTCTTTTGCAGGAGTTGACAATTTCCCTAATTGGCGCTTAAACTATCGTAAGTTGAGTTAGGCTTTATTTTTAGAGAGGTAACTATGTTAGATAGAAAACAATTTGAAGAGGCTCTAGGTGAGGTAAAAGAAATTGCACTGGGCATGGAAGGCCCTATGACCTTTGAGGAGTGCAAAAAATATTTTGATGGAATGGATATTTCTGAGGACCAGTTAAACATGGTCTACCAGTTTGTTGCGAATATCAAAAACCAGGAGGAAAAAGCCCCTGATGCAGATGAGGCTGCAGACCAGGAGGAGACAAAGTCAAACCCTATAGACCAAAGTGACCTTTCCTCTGTTTCTTTTAGGATGTATGTAGAGGAATTGGCCTCTATGAAAAAGATTGATGACGCAGAGGAGTTGGCCCTCTATGAGAAATACCTGTCAGGGGACGACGGGGTAGTAGATGACATAGTAAACACATGGCTGCCAAAGGTTGTAAAACTGGCGGAGGGATACAAATCTGTGGAACTATTGATTTCTGATCTGATCCAGGAGGGCAACATGGGGCTTTGGACCTGTCTGACCGGACTGCCTGATGACACTGCCCCAGCAGATGTTCCATCTATCCTTACTTCAGCGGTCATCAAGGCCATGGAAGATTATCAGGCTGAGACTACTAGCGCCGATGATGGAGAATTCTCCATTGTAGGCAAGGCAAACCTGATTATGGACGCCAAGGAATATCTGGCAAAAGAAAACGGACAGGTGCCTACAGACCAGGAGTTGGCTGACTATACCAACATGACCCTTGAGGAAATCCAGGGCATTATGAATTTATATAAGGAAAAATAAATGAGATTATTACTGATTAGACACGGACAAACAGAACTAAATGTATTAAAGAGATTGCAGGGATCATCAGACATCCCTCTCAATGATAATGGCCGCAACCAGGCCAGGACTACCCACCAGTACATGGTGGAAAACAATATAGTACCAACAAAACTAATTTGCAGTCCTCTTGATAGGGCTATTGAAACTGGAGAATTGATTTCGGGAATGGATAGGTCCAAGGCAGAAATCATGCCAGAGTTGATAGAGATGGGCTTTGGAATCTATGAGCAAAAGGAGATGGAAAAGGAAGACCCAGGCTTTGTTGACAGATGTTTCAATCATCCTGAAACCTACGAGGCTCCAGAGGGTGGTGAAACTTATGACCAGGTCCTTGCCAGGGCGGCAAAGGTCATTGAAACCATGAGGGCCAGAATCAACTCTGGCTATTATAAGGATCAGGATATTGTTGCCCTCGTAAGCCACGGAGCCACAAGTCATGGTATTATAGAATATGTAACAGGAAATACCAGAGAACACTATTGGGATATTGATATAAACAACTGTGCCATCATAGAAATATTTCTTTCCGAGGATGGCAAAAGGGATTCTTACAAAATTATTTCAGAGGGGTTTGAAAAAAATTGGTAATACTATCCCCCTCCCCCGGGCCCCTGGCCCCTTCCCCACCAGATTTCTCAAACTAAAACGCTCTCTAAAGGGCTTGGCCCCAAGTTCTATGACAATTGCAGGAAAATTCAAGTTTTTCTTATTGCCCCTAGGGAGCATCACATACCTGTCTTTTAACTGGTTTTACAATTCAAAAAAATGTGTGTCTGACACAGACACTGGAGTTTTATTTATC
This sequence comes from Pseudobutyrivibrio sp., assembly GCA_024684955.1. Lineage (GTDB taxonomy): Bacteria > Bacillota > Clostridia > Lachnospirales > Lachnospiraceae > Pseudobutyrivibrio. The sequence continues at coordinate 136 of JAIKWH010000025.1, read as the reverse complement.
TTGCAGGTCCTTTAGGGATAGTTGCTTTACCTCTCCGTTCAATAAGAAATGCGACAAAGTGAATTTGTGGGACGCAGGCGCCGCACTTTATGCGACGTCCTGTCACTGTCGTGCTCTCGCCGACGTCCTGTCGGCT
>JAIKWH010000076.1 GCA_024684955.1 Pseudobutyrivibrio sp. | reverse complement strand
TATTAACTTATCCACATAGTTTTCCACATATTGTAGATAAGATATAAATTTTTTTAGGCCGATTTATACTATATTTAGTATTTTTATTTTCTGATGTTGTTAACATATTGTGTTTTTTAGTTATCCACATAAGGAATAATTATTAAATCCTGTATTTTTTATTGACTTTATGGGTTTTTCCATTTATAATTTCAACTGATGTTTTCTCATAAGAGGAGGTGGATATATTATGAAGATGACATATCAACCAAAAAAGAGACAGAGATCCAAAGTTCATGGATTTAGATCAAGAATGAGCACAGCAGGTGGACGTAAGGTTCTTGCTGCAAGACGTGCTAAAGGAAGAAAGAAGTTATCAGCTTAGGCCACAGACCATGTGGTCTTTCTTTCTATTTAAAGGAATATTGTTATGAGATTTAGTGAGTCCCTAAAAAAGAATAGTGATTTCACAACTGTATACAGAAGAGGTGTTTCAAAAGCAAATAGACATCTTGTTATGTATATTTACCATAATAATACAGATCAAAATCGAATTGGAATTTCTGTTAGTAAAAAGGTTGGAAATTCAGTAGTTAGGCATCATGTGACGAGACTGATAAGAGAATCTTATAGACTTAGTGAAGAGATGTTTAATAGTGGTTTAGACATTGTAGTCGTTGCAAGGGAGAGTACAGCTTCTGCTTCTTTCGAAGAAATTAACAAATCATTGCTCCATCTTGCAAATCTTCTCAAGGTAACTCGAAAATAATTGGAATTTAGGTTTCATTATGTTAAAAAGGATTTTTATTTTTTTAATTAAGTTTTATCAAAAATATTTTTCTCCTTTAAAGAGAACTAGATGCCCTTATTACCCTACCTGCTCTTGCTATGGTCTTGAGGCCATTAATAAATATGGTGCAATTAAAGGTGGAGGTCTTACACTTTGGCGTCTTATGAGATGTAATCCTTTTTCTCATGGTGGTTATGACCCTGTTCCATAACTTCTGGAGGTTTTACATTGAACGCACTTTTTTTGACCGCATATGACGGTGCTATTCTTGGACCTATTGCCAAGATACTTGGTTGGTTCATGGATAGAATTTACATTATTCTTTCCAGTGTTTTTCATGTAGAGAATATTGCACTTACTATTTTTATTTTTACTTTCTTTATCTACATATTACTTTTTCCTGTAACTTACAAGACACAAAAGTTTTCTATTTTAACTCGTAAGATGCAGCCTGAGATGAAGGCTATTCAGGATAAATATAAGGATAAGAGAGACCAGGCCAGCATGATGGCCCAGCAAAACGAGACTCAGGCACTTTATGACAAGTATGGAATTTCTCCTACTGGTTCATGTGGATATATGTTAATCCAGATGCCTATTCTTTTTGCTCTTTATAGAGTTTTCTATAATGTTCCTGCTTATATTTCTTCAGTTAAAAATATCTTTTCTGATTTAGTTGCAGGTATTATTGCAACAGATGGTGCTGCAGATAAAATGCAGACCATTTTTGAAAATGCAAATCTTACTGGTGTAAATGTTGATTTTACAACTACCGATACTAGTAAATTATCTGATTACATTATTGATGTGCTCTATAAACTTTCTACATCAGGATGGGAGGCAGTTTCAAATTCTTTTCCTAATTTAACTGACTCTATCGATTATGTTGTAGCAAAACTTGAAAAGATAAATTACTTATTCGTTCTTAATATTTCTGATACACCACTTAATATTATTAAGACTGGATGGGGAGCAAAGGATTTCTTACTTGTTATTTGTGCAATCCTTATTCCTGTATTTGCTTATCTTTCTCAGTTAGTAAATATTAAACTTACACCTACCAATACTGATAATCAATCAGATCAGATGGCTCAGCAGATGAAGACAATGAATGTTATGATGCCACTTATGTCATTATTCTTTGCTTTCTCAGTTCCTGTTGGTCTTGGTCTTTACTGGATTGCCGGTGCATTAGTTCGTGTTGTTCAGCAGTACTTCCTAAATAGACATTTCGAAAAGATAGACCTTGATTCTATCATCGAAAAGAACAAGGAAAAGGCTGCAGCAAAGGCTGAAAAGAGAGGAATTCGCCAGGCTCAGATTTATGAGGCTGCTAGCATGAATACTAAATCTTCTTCTCTTTCTTCAAAAGCAAATCTTGTAAAAGATAATGAAGATGCTCTTAAAAATGCTGAAGAACTTAGATCAAAGGCTGTAAAAGGTTCTCTGGCTTCAAAGGCAAATCTTGTAAAAGAATTTAACGAAAAAAACAATAAATAGGGGGAACATTATGGAATACAAAGAGTTTTCTGGTAAAACAGTTAGCGATGCTCTTACTAATGCAACTGTTTCTTTAGGTATTACTTCAGATCAAATAAAGTATGAAGTTGTAGAAGAGGGATCTTCTGGATTTCTCGGAATCGGAAGCAAGGATGCAGTTATTAAGGTAATCCTTTCATCTGATGAGGATTCAGTTTCTTCTGAAAATGCTGCTTCTAATGTTGATGTTGAAAAAGTAGCAAGGGCTTTCCTTGAGGATGTTTTCAAGGCAATGGATTTTGAAGTTGATATTAAGATGAATCTTAATTCTGAAGATAAGACTCTTGATATCGAACTTGCTGGTCCAGATATGGGAGTTCTTATTGGTAAGCGTGGACAGACTCTTGATTCTTTACAGTATCTGACTAATCTTGCTGTTAACAAGTCAGCTGACAATTACACTAGAGTAAAGATTGATACTGAGGATTATAGACGTCGTCGTAAAGAAACTCTTGAGAATCTTGCTAGAAACATGGCAAGCAAGGTTAAGAGAACTAAGAAAGCTGTTACTCTTGAAGCAATGAACCCATATGAAAGACGTATTATTCATTCAGCTTTACAGAATGATAGCAATGTAACTACTCATTCAGAAGGTGAAGAGCCTTACCGTTATGTTGTAATTACTCTCAAGAAATAATTATTGATTTTTTAGGTTAGTCTTTCTATATTAAAAGTTAGACTAACCTTTTTTGTTTTTATATAAAGTTCTAATTTATTTAGGGCTTTATATATTAACAAAAACTAAGTTATTATGGAGTTTTTTATGTATCAAAATGATACTATTGCAGCAATTGCTACATCACTAAATAGTTCTGGAATCGGTATTATAAGAGTTAGCGGAGATGAGGCTATTTCTATTGTCGATTCTATTTTTCATGGAAAAATTTCTTTAAAAGAATGCCAGAGTCACACAATTCAATATGGACATATATATGATGGTAATGAGCTAGTTGATGAAGTACTTATCATGATTATGAAATCTCCTAGGTCTTATACTACTGAGGATACAATTGAAATAGATTGTCATGGTGGCATATTAGTTCTCAAAAAAGTATTATCTCTTTTAATTGAAAAGGGAGTCCGTATTGCTGAGCCCGGAGAATTTACTAAGAGAGCATTTTTAAATGGTAGAATTGATTTGTCAGAAGCAGAGTCTGTTATGGATTTAATTTCTTCCACCTCAGAACTGTCTATGAAAAATTCTATTAAGCAATTATCTGGTTCTCTCAATAGTATTATTTCAAAACTCATGGATCAGATTTTATATGAGACTGCTTTTATAGAATCAGCCCTTGATGATCCCGAGCATTATAATTTAGATAATTATCCTGATGAGTTAAAGGAAAAGGTTTTAAATATTAATAAAGAAATATCTGATTTAATAGATTCCTTTAATTCAGGCCACATATTAAAAGAGGGAATTAACACTTTAATTCTCGGCAAGCCAAATGCTGGAAAATCTTCCCTACTTAATACTTTATCTAGAAGAGATAGGGCTATTGTCACTGATATCCCAGGTACTACTAGAGATACCCTAGAGGAACATATTACCATCAATGGTATTGCTCTTAATATTATTGATACTGCTGGTATTAGAGAAACAGATGACATTGTTGAAAAGATTGGTGTGGATAGGGCCATTGATTCTATTGATGATGCAGACCTTATTCTCTTTGTTATTGATTCATCTAGTCCATTAGATGAGAATGATCTTTTCATTATTGACCAGATAAAGGATAAAAAAGCTCTGGTTTTGCTTAATAAATCAGACCTCGCGCCAGTTATTAAAGAGGAAGATATATACAATTTGATTGATAAAACTGTTATTTCTTTCTCATCAGTATCTCTAGATGGTCTTAAAACCTTGGAGTCTACTATTTGTGATATGTTCTTTTCTGGAAATATTGTTTCTGACTCTACTTTGTATATCACTAATCATAGACAGGCTGCTTGTCTTTCAGCTGCCAAGTCTAGTATTGAAAATGTTTTGATTTCAATTGAAAATGGAATGCCAGAAGATTTCTTTTCAATCGATTTACTTGATGCATATAATAGTTTGGGCCAAATTACAGGTCAAACTATTGATGATGATCTTGCCAATAAAATTTTCTCTACATTTTGTATGGGAAAATAATTAAGGAGTTATATATAAATGTCTGTTGTTGAAGAAACCTATGATGCCGTTGTTATAGGAGCAGGTCATGCTGGATGTGAGGCTGCGCTTGCCTTGGCACGCATGGGTCAGAATACTATTTGTTTTACTGTAAGTATGGATTCAGTGGCAATGATGCCTTGCAATCCAAATATCGGTGGCTCTTCTAAGGGACATCTGGTTAGAGAGATTGACGCCCTAGGTGGACAGATGGGTATCAATATTGATCATACCTTTATTCAATCAAAGATGCTTAACTCATCAAAGGGACCTGCTGTTCATTCTCTTAGAGCCCAGGCTGACAAAACTGCTTATTCTTTGAGCATGAGAAAGACATTGCAGGAAACTGAAAATCTCACCTTAAGACAGGCTGAGGTCACTGAACTCATAGTTGAAGATAATAAGGTATGTGGAGTTAAGACTTTATCTGGTGCTATTTATCATGCCAAGGCTGTAGTTATCTGCACTGGTACCTATCTAAAGGCTAGATGTTTGTACGGTGATGTCATCGAACATTGTGGTCCTAATGGATTGAAGGCTGCAAACCATCTGACCCATTCATTAATCGATAATAATGTAGAAATCGTCCGCTTTAAAACAGGTACTCCTGCAAGAGTTGACAAGAATTCTATTGATTTTTCTAAGATGGAAATCCAGTTGGGAGATGATCCGGTTGTACCATTCTCATTCTCTACTAATCCTGAGGATGTACAAATAGATCAGGTACCATGTTATCTTACCTATACAAATGAAAAGACTCATGAAATTATTAGAGCAAATCTTGATAGGTCTCCTATGTATTCTGGAGTCATCGAGGGTACAGGTCCTAGATACTGCCCATCCATAGAGGACAAGGTTGTAAAGTTTTCTGACAAGAATAGACACCAGCTTTTTGTGGAGCCAGAGGGACTAAATACTAATGAAATGTATATTGGTGGTATGTCATCCTCCATGCCAGAGGATGTACAGTATGCCATGTACCATACAGTTCCAGGATTAGAGAATTGCAAGATTGTCCGCAATGCCTATGCCATTGAATACGATTGCATACCAGCAACTCAATTAAAGGCATCTCTTGAATTTAAAAATATTTCTGGCTTGTTTGCAGCTGGACAGTTTAATGGTTCTAGCGGATATGAGGAGGCGGCAGCCCAGGGTCTTGTTGCCGGTATTAATGCTGCCCTATTTTTACAAGATAGAGTGCCTATGATACTAGACAGGTCTACAGCTTACATCGGAGTACTTATTGATGACTTGGTTACCAAGGAGTCAAAAGAGCCATATCGTATGATGACCAGCCGCGCCGAGTACAGACTACTACTTAGGCAAGATAATGCTGATTTACGCCTCTCTAAAATCGGTTACGAGGTAGGCTTACTCTCAAAGGAGCGCTTTGAGCATGTTGTTGAAAAGGAGCGTTTGATAGATGAAGAGGTAGAGAGAATTAAGGAGATTAATGTTGGTGCCCGTCCTGAGGTGCAGTCTCTTTTAGAGTCTTATGGTTCTATTCCTCTTTCAAATGGTATCAAGTTAGTTGATCTAATTAGACGACCAGAGCTTGATTATGACAAGTTAGCTCCTATTGACCCTGATCGTCCATCCCTTTCTGATGAGGTAAGAGAAGAGGTTAATATCTACATTAAGTATGAGGGATATTTAACCAGACAGGCAAGACAGGTAAAGCAGTTTAAAAAGTTAGAGGAAAAGTTAATTCCTGCTGACATTGATTATGACGATGTAAATAGCCTTCGTATAGAGGCAAGACAAAAACTTTCAAAACTTCGTCCTGCTAATATTGGCCAAGCATCTAGAATATCTGGTGTTAGTCCTGCTGATATTTCAGTATTACTCGTATATCTAGAGGCTTATTATTCTAAAAACAATTAATAGGAGATTTATGAATAGAGATTATTCTTATTTAATTAATGCCTGTAATAGTTGGCATTTAGATATAGATGATGACAAGATAAATAAACTTGATATCTTTTATGATATGCTAATAGAAAAGAATAAGGTAATGAACCTTACTGCAATTACGGATTTTGATGAAGTACTTGTAAAGCATTTTGTTGATTCTTTATCTATTTGCCAAGTAATGCCAGATAGTATTAATACTATCTGTGATCTTGGAACAGGTGCAGGATTTCCTGGTATAGTTCTTGCTATATTCTATCCAGAGATTTCTTTTACCCTTATTGATTCTCTTAATAAAAGAATTAACTTTTTATCAGAGGTAGTCCAGGCTATTGGTCTAAACAATATAGAATTAATACATGCCAGAGCAGAAGAGATTGGTAGGAATAAAGATTATAGAGAATCTTTTGATCTTGTAGTTTCTCGTGCAGTCGCAAATATTTCAACCCTTTCTGAATATTGCACTCCACTAGTAAAAGTAAATGGATATTTTATATCCTATAAGTCAGTAAATGTTAAGGAAGAAATAACTGCTGCTGGAAAGACTTTTGATAAATTGGCTGTTAGTATTAAGGATACTTTTGAATTTGTATTACCTGATACAGATATGTCCAGGTCTTTTATTATTATTAAAAAGATTAAGAATACACCAAAGGCTTACCCAAGGAAAGCAGGTACGCCTAGTAAGGAACCTTTATCTTAGATTATTATTTCACGTGAAACTTTATTAAGGGGAATCTGTTATGATTAGTGAATTTCTTCATAAATACCAGGAAGAACTTATTACAGAAAAGATTCAATTAAAGGAAGATATGGACCTACTTGAGACAAAAATCAAAGAGGAATCCAAGTTTCTGGAAATCTTAGAAAGTTCTAATGAGTCATATTTTAAAGATTTTACTCCTAGAGAAGTTAATGCTAAAAATAGGGAAAAGGCTGATGAAGTACGATCTAAATTAGAAAATCTAAACGTAGAAATGGCTGATCTTTCTAAAAAGATGAAGTTTTATGATGGAAGATTATCTGAAGTAAAGACTTTATTATTTAATAAAGTTTCTCCACCAAAGGAGTCAAAACTTATCAATTATTCTAATTCTAGCAATGAATCAGTAGAAAATACTAATTCTGACCTGGTTGAAAGTTTAAAAGATATTAAGGATACTGTTTTATTTGATCCTTATAAGGCATCTCTTGAATTGGAAGATATTATTAATTCTCTTCAAAAGTAAATTTTTTATACCTATATTTAGAAATGTTTCACGTGAAACATTTCTATTTATTTGTTTTATTAATACAAAATATAGTGGGAAGAATTTAAATCAGCTAGCTAGATATTGGTAAATCCCATAAAATGTTTCACGTGAAACATTTAAAATAAGAGAAAAGTCCCTACTATATATAGTGTTATCTAGAATAGGTGGAATCTCTGACAGCAAAAAGTTTGGTAGAATTGAAAAATGCCAAATGATATAATTAATAGACTAGAAATTTAAAGAAACAGGGAGAATAAAATGAATCGAGTAATAGCTATTGCCAATCAAAAAGGTGGTGTAGGTAAGACTACTACAACCATTAATCTATCGGCTTGTTTAGCAGAAGCCGGAAAGAAAGTATTAGTTATAGATACTGACCCACAGGGTAATGCAACAAGTGGATTGGGACTCAACAAGGATGAATGTGAGAATACAGTTTACGAGTTAATCCTTGATCAATGTACAATCAAAGAATGTATGTATACAGTTCCAAACATCCAGAACCTGACAGTCATCCCATCAAATGTTGATTTAGCAGGTGCAGAGATCGAACTGCTCGGTATCACCGACAAAGAATACATATTAAAGAATGCAGTTGACTATGTTAAGGAAGATTTCGATTTTGTAATTATTGATTGTCCTCCTTCTCTAAACATGCTTACCATCAATGCAATGACTACAGCAGATTCTGTTCTCGTTCCTATCCAGTGTGAGTATTACGCATTGGAAGGTATCAGCCAGTTGATTCACACAATTGACCTGGTACAGCAGAGATTGAATTCTAGATTAAAGATAGACGGTGTTGTATTTACTATGTATGATGCTAGAACTAATCTGTCATCTGATGTTGTAGATACTGTAAAGAATAATCTTAATGCAAAGGTTTACCAGACAATCATTCCTAGAAATGTTAGATTGGCTGAGGCTCCATCTCATGGACTCCCTATTAATTTATACGATTCAAAATCTACAGGAGCAGAGAGCTACAGAAATCTTGCAAAAGAAATCATCGATAGAAGGGATATATAGTTATGGCAGGAAAAAAGGGAGGATTAGGTAAGGGACTGGATTCTCTTATCGTCAACAAAAATGAAGGTGTTGTAGCGGTCAACTCTCACGAGGATGGTGCACCAGTTGAGGTTGATATAAATAAGGTAGAGCCTAACAAGCTCCAGCCTAGAAAGAATTTTGATGAGGATGCTCTCCAGGAGTTATCAGAATCAATCAAATTGCACGGAGTCATTTCTCCACTCATTGTCCAGGACAGAGATGGATATTATGAGATTATCGCTGGTGAGAGAAGATGGCGTGCATCCAAAATGGCAGGACTCAAAAAGGTGCCTGTTATCATCAAGCATTTAAGCGAGCAGGAAATTGTTGAGATTTCCCTCATCGAGAATATTCAAAGAGAGCAGCTTAATCCAATCGAGGAAGCAATGGCTTACAAGAGATTAATTGAAGAATTTAATCTCAAACAGGATGAGGTTGCTGAGAAAGTATCAAAGAGCAGAGCCACAGTTACAAACTCTATGCGTCTTCTCAAATTGGATGAGAGAGTACAGAGGATGATTACAGAGGACAAACTCACCACTGGTCATGCCAGAGCAATGCTGGCAATAAATGATTTAGACAAGCAGTATGATTTTGCTGTCAGAGTCATGGATGAAAAGATGTCTGTCCGTGATGTAGAAAGAGAAGTTAAGAAACTACTCAATGAGAAGGACGGAGAAAAGAAGGAAAAGGCTAACAAGCTGGACCCACAACTTGCCAGTGTATATCAGGAGACCCAGGAGAGACTAAAGGGTCTGCTGGGCACCAAAGTCTTTATTAATGCAAAAGATAATAAGACTGGCAGACTTGAGATTGAATATTATTCTCAGGAAGAATTAAACAGAATAGTTGATATGCTTGAATCTATAAAATAAAACATACGTTCGATTGGAGAATTATGATAGAACAATACTTAGGAATTAGTACAGATTACGTTATAATTGGGCTTGCAGCTTTAGTACTATTAATGACAATACTTTTAATAATTTTCATCGTTCAGATGACTAAACTAAAAAAGAGATACAAAATCTTTATGCAGGGTAGCAATGCCAAGTCCCTGGAGGATACTCTGGTTTATCGTTTGGAGCAGGTCGATGAATTAATCGAAGCAAACGCTAGCAACGAAAGAAATATCGATTCAATATTTAAGACAATGAAGGATTGCTATAGAAAGACAGGACTTGTAAAATATGACGCCTTTAATGAAATGGGTGGCAAACTTTCATTCTCTCTCTGCCTTTTAAATGAAAAGAATGATGGTGTAATTCTCAATGCCATGCATTCAAGAGAGGGTTGCTACACCTACGTTAAAGAAGTTATTGCTGGCAATTCTATAATTCAGTTGTCAGAAGAAGAAGAGGAAGCTTTATCTCAGGCTTTAGGTGAAATGTAAATGCATCAGTTTTTAAGATCTATTGGCTTTAGTAAATTGAATAATGAGAGGTTAAAACTTCTACTACAAGAGGTTACCTTGAGGCCAGATTACCAGGAATCAGCAATTGATTTTGAGGGTAATCAGTTTGTAGAGCTTAGATACATGGTGGCAGACAATATTGGCCTGGTTTTGCGCGGTCAATATAATGATAGAGATGAATTTGTTTTAGATTATTACTACCCTACCTTCTTTGGACAGATTTTATCTTCCAAGGGAGATATTGATGTAATCAAACAGTCTGATAAAGATAATTACTATGTAATGTGCGATGAATTGAGGCTGGGAGTAAATCTTATCTTCCAGCTGCAAAACATGGGACAGTACTTGAGAAATGGCAAAACACTTACCGCTGAATCAAACAATGGAATAAGACTTGCAGCCCTTTCTACAGAGGGAAAAATCATTTTGCCTGTATACGATAATGAGATGAGTCGTATCAAGGCAAAAATGAATTATGACAAGAGAATAGAATTGTTTGAGCAGGCTAGAGAAGGTGACGAGGAGGCCATGGAAAATCTCACAATTGATGAGATTGATACCTACCAAAAAATTTCTCGTAGAATCACCAGAGAAGATATCTTATCTATTGTTACTACCTACTTTATGCCTTTTGGAATCGAAAATGACAAATATGATGTATTAGGCGAGATAACAGAGGTAAAAGAGGCAGTGAATCACCTGACAATGGAGGAAATGTACATTCTCTCTATTGTAAGTAATGATATCCCTCTAGAAATTTGCATCAACAAAAATGACCTATTTGGCATGCCTATGGTAGGATGCAGATTTAAAGGAACAATCTGGCTACAAGGAACTGTTGATTTTTCGTAACTCTTAGATTACAATTTAGTAGTTGCGAATTTGTTTCTGTAGCTCAGCAGGATAGAGCGTCCGCCTCCTAAGCGGAAGGCCGGGAGTTCGAATCTCCCCAGGAACGTGATAAAGGAAGTCATTATTGACTTCCTTTTTTTATACTTTATTCACAATAATACAGTAGAATATGATAGTGAGTAAAAATGGACCACTGAATTACTTTCAGCGTATAGTTTATAAAAAACTAATGATGTATAATCATTAAGAGAATGTAAACAAAATTGTAATATAGATGCATATTTCACAGGAAGGATAAGTTTGTATGGCAGAACATAATTTAAGCAGTAAACAAACCGATACTATTGGAGAAATTGCTAATATTAGCATGGGGTCATCAGCAACATCACTTAGTGCCCTGCTTGGAAATAGAAAAGTAGATATTACTACTCCAACAGTAAACTTAATAAGAAAAAGTGAATCCCTAGATGATTTCAAGGATGTATGCGTCCTTGTACATATAAATTACATAAAGGGATTATCCGGCAGTAACGTACTCATACTAAAGCCAGAGGATGTAATAAAAATCGCAGATCTTATGATGGGCGGTGAAGGAAATGTAGCAGTAGGAGAAATTTCAGAGTTACAACTTTCTGCTGTATCAGAGGCTATGAATCAAATGATGGGAAGCGCTGCTACATCAATGTCACAACTTTTGGGCAGAGATGTGGATATTACCCCACCAAAGACCGATAATATTGATGTAGAATCAGTAAAAATATTTGAGAACCTGTTTACATCCAATGAAATTGATTTTGTAAAAATTACCTTTAAATTAAAAGTAGGGGATGTAATTGATTCTACAATGGTTCAACTATATCCAATTACCTTTGCCACAGAGATGGTAAATCTATTTGAGAAAAACGAATAATAGGGGGCAACATGGAGGAAAACAACAAGGTCAAAAGAGAGATAGCAAAAGACAAAATACAGATTATCCTATCTAGCATAGGCATAGTTGTTCTTGTCATTATGGAGTTGTACATAATGATCAATTACAAGAGCAACTTTATTGCCATGGCAATAGGCATACTGCTTATGATAGTAGCCTTATTTTTCTTAATAAGCGCTCTCTTAGACATGTCTATGAAATCAAAGGAAATTGAGAACAAAAAGTATGAGGACATTTATAATGCCCAAAAGGCATCCTATCTTGTTATCAAAAAGAACTTTGATGAATTAGACGAGAGGCTGAGGAATATTGAGGAGAATAGCGCCCTTCCAGCAGAGGATATTATTAATGCTCAAAAGGCGGTGGCCAAGGTTACAATATCTCGAAGCAAGGAAAATACCGATGCTTTGATGAATTCTAACGATGAGTTAATCAATCAACTCCTTAGTATTCAAGACAGGCTTGATGCTAGTAACTCAGAATTAATAAAGAATCAGCAGGAAGCCTTTAAAGAGTCTAACAGTGAGATTAAGGAAAAGATAGCAGCTCTTACCACTCAGATTTCAAATATTGAAAACAAGATTCAAAATGCGCAGATGGCACCACAGGGATTTGTACCAAGCCCAGTTATGCCAGCGCCTGAACCAGCCCCTGCACCTGAACCAGCCCCAGCCCCAGCCCCAGCAGTAGAGATGCCAGCTATGGAGACGGCTCCAGTAGAGGCTGAGATAGCTATTGAGCCAGCCATGGATGAAATTCCAGCAGAGCCAGAGATTCCTACTGAGGCACCAGCAGATGAATTAGATCTCGATACAATGAGTGTTGAGGCAGATATGCCAGTTATGGAAGAGGTTCCAGCAGAAGCAGAGATTCCTGCAGAGCCGGAGGTTCCTGATGAGCCAGCCATTGAGGAGATTCCTGCAGAGCCAGAGGTTCCTGATGAACCAGCCATGGAAGAGACACTAGCAGAGGCAGAAATGCCTGTAATGGATGAGATTCCAACAGAAAATGAAATGCCACAGGCAGATGAACTTTCAGCAGAGCCGGCAGTTAATGAAATAGTAGATGACTTAGGACTTGATTTAGATACTTTGACAGAGGAATCAACTGAGGAATCAGTAGATGATCTAGGCCTGGACCTGGATTCTATGTCAGAGGAGGCTCCTGCAGAGGAAGCAGAGGATTTAGATTTTGATTTAGATAGTTTGACTCTAGAAAGTCTTACAGAAGAAGTTACTGCGGCAGAGCCTGAGGCAGTAATAGAAGAAGCCCCAGCGCCAGAACCAGAGCCAGAACAAGAGCCAGCGCCAGAACCTGAGCCAGAACCTGAGCCTGAGCCAGAGCCTGAGCCTACTCCAGCGGCTGAGGATAAGCCTATAGATATTCCTGATGTGGGAATAGATTTATCAGATCCAAACAGAGTAATGTCTGCTGAGGAAATTGAAAAGTTATTTGCTAGTATTTAAAAAATAGCTAATGATTGGGGCTCATAATTGAGCCCCAAATTTTTTTAAAAAAGTTAAATTTAGGGGTTGCTTTTTTGTGTAGAGATGATATAATTATTTTCGTTGCTGAGGTCAACAAAAACAAATAAGCGCGATTAGCTCAGCTGGCAGAGCACCTGACTCTTAATCAGGGTGTCCAGGGTTCGAACCCCTGATCGCGCACTTCAAACATCTAGCATAACTGCTAGATGTTTTTTACTTTATAGGAAAATTAACAGGAGTAAGTATGAGACTAAGAAACATACCAGGAGCTGGCGATGTAATAGAAAACAGCCCATATTGCGTAAATAATCCAAAGGCTTATAAGGGCAAGTATAAGAGGGAATTATTTAATAATGACAATCCTCTTTATATCGAGGTAGGCATGGGAAAGGGCCAATTTATTACTAGCCTTGCCATGGCAAATCCTAATATTAACTATATCGGTATCGAGAGATACACCAGCGTTTTACTTAGGGCAGTGCAAAAGGTGGAGGAGATGGAGATTCCAAACCTTAGGTTTATCTGCTTTGATGCTGCAGATATTATGGATATATTTGACCCATATGAGGTAGACAAGATATATCTCAATTTCTCAGATCCATGGCCAAAGGATAGACACGCCAAGAGACGTCTTACTTCTAGCACATTTTTAAATAGATACAATTGCATTCTCAACAAGGCTGGCAATATAGAGTTTAAGACAGACAACAGGGGCTTGTTTGACTTTTCAGTAGAGGAGATAAACAATCACATACTTTGGCATATTGACGAGATTACTTACGACCTGCACAATGATGAAAAAATGAATGCCGGCAATGTAATGACAGAATATGAGGAAAAGTTCTCAGCACTAGGAAATCCTATTTATAAGCTTATTGCTTCTCGTTAGAAGAGTTTATGCTATACTTAAACGGAATAACCAATAACTAAAAGGGAATAAGCATATGAAAAAAAGAAATAGACTTGTAGCAAAGATAATGGTTTCCATAATGATTATTTTTGCTTTGCTTTCAATATATTCTATGGTTGCCGCCGCAGAGGACTATTGGCCAGAGGGGGTTGATGTCACGGCAGAATCTGCCATAGTGATGGAAGCGAATACCGGCACCATCCTTTATTCAAAGAATATGGATGAGCAACTTTTTCCAGCCAGTATTACAAAGATTATGACTGCTCTTGTGGTATTCGAAAATTGTGATTTGGATGAAACCGTAACATTTAGCAAGGAGGCTGTTTACAGCACTGAGGCAGGTTCATCTTCCATTGCAAGAGATGTAAACGAGGAGATGTCAGTAGAGCACACCCTCTATGGTATGATGCTTGAATCCGCCAATGAATGCGCCTATGCCTTGGCTGAGCATGTGGCTGGAGACCTTTCTTCCTTTGTAGATATGATGAATGAAAAGGCAAAAGAATTAGGCTGTAAAAACACTCACTTTAAAAATGCTAACGGCTTGCCAGATGATGAGCATGTCACATCAGCCTACGATATGGCTTTGATTGCGAGAGCGGCCTTTGCCATTCCAAAGTTTGCAGAGATAGTTGGCACCAGGGCATACACCATTCCGCCTACAAACAAGCACTCAGACCCGACCATGCTCAACAACCATCATCAGATGCTAAACTTTTACAAGACAAACAAGTATCTGTATGATTACTGCCTGGGTGGTAAAACCGGATATACAGTTGTGGCAGGAGCAACCCTTGTCACCTATGCAAAAAAGGACAATATGACCCTCATCTGTGTGGTTATGAAAGATACCACAGCAGAGGAATACAACGATACAAGAAGACTTTTCGATTACTGCTTTGATAACTTTGCAGTATACAATGTGGCAGACTTTACTTCTATTTCCGAAAAGGACACAAATGTCACCGGCATAATAGGAGAGAACAACCAGTTAATAAAGATAGACGAAAAGGATGTAATAGTCATCCCAAAGGCGGCCTCAGTCCTTGATGTCAAATCAGACGTGGTGGCAAAGGCGGATCCAGACAATCCGGCCATAGTTGGAGAAATACAATACAGGTACGCAAACAAGTCAGTTGGAAGCGCTGACCTGGTATTTACTCAAAACGAAACAGAATCCTACCCCTTTGACAATATTCCAAAGTCTCAGGGAGGCAGCGGCAAGGAATACATACAAGTAGATTACTTGAGAATAGCACTAATTCTACTGGGAGTCCTGGTGGTAATTGGAATTATCCTTTATATCCGGAGCAAGGAAAGCGATATACTTCTTTTAAGACATAGATTTGTTACTAGACACCCAAAAAAGAGGAAATCATCGATGACAATCATCCGAGATAATGGAAAAAGGCGAAAAAGACGCAAATAACGACAGCAAATGTCGTAAATCAGATATAAAAAGACAATATAGATAAGAAAAAGACGATTTTTAAAGCAAAAATCGTCTTTTTCTATATTTATAGACATGATAAAAATCGGGCTAATTAAACAGATTATTTAGCGATTTATCAGACTATTTATTAAAATCTCTAACTGTTGTTTGTTCTTTGTGTAAAATATCAGGCCATTGGATGAGTTAACAATTGTGATGACTTTTTCAGCAAATGTTTCTGATTCTGATAGGAGTTGATAGAGATAATCCTTGTGATTTCCCTCCAATTTTAAAAAGAGGGTCTCATATTCTACAAAGGTCTCAACCACTGCCTTGTTTTTTTTCATAAGAAAGGCAATCTCTTTGTCCTGATCCAGTTGGGCCTCTGTCTTATTGATAATGAAATAGCCTCTTTCATCCTTTGGCATGTGCAAGGACTTGACTGCTCTCTGGACCTGCTTTGTCAGTGAATCACTAGCAGGATAAAGGGACTGAAAGTATGACATAAAGTCAGAAGCGGTTTTAAAATGCTCGTTGGTCCCCTTTTCTAAAACCTCAGTCATCAGAATTCTTTTAATAATATCCTCGCAGGTAGCCCTGGAAGGGTTAGATCTTGGTGCACTAGAATTTAAATCTGCCATAAAAACCTCCAAACGACAAAAACGACATAAAAATTTGGTATAAAGACATTATAGGACAGTTAAACGACAAAAACAATTGACGGAAATGGCAAATAACTCACCTTGATTTTAGGTATAAGTAATGGGATAATGTAGAAAAATACCTCGTATAAAAAATAGGAGTGGAAGAAATGGAAATGCTTTTATCAAGAGATGAAAAGAAACAATATCAATTGGAGCAGATAAATGATTTCGTTGAAAACAACGGAGGCTTGATAAAGGCCAGCGACATAGAGGCTCTGGGAATTGATTACAGGAGACTTCTCAAATTTGTTGAGGAAGGATATGTGATCAGAGTAAAGAGCGGATACTACACCACCAAATATTATGAGTGTTCAGAGGACCAGTGGATTCTGAAACTATTTGGAGAGGACGGAATTCTCACCATGGAGTCTGCCATGTATCAGTACGGTTACCTAAAGGACAGACCTTTCACCTGGAGCATTGCAATCAATAAGAATACCAGCAAGGCCAGGTTTAACATCGACTATCCAATAGTCCTGCCATATTACACAGAGCCAGAGGTACTGGAGATGGGAGTGGAGGAAGTGAATTTTGCTGGTGGCAAGATGAAAATCTACTCCAAGGAGAGACTGGTTTGTGACTTCTTAAAATACCAGGAAAAGATTAATCGAGAGGATTTTAAGAAGGGATTACTGGCCTACATAATGGATGAGGACAAGGATGTGGCAAAACTCATGGAATATGCCAAGGAGCGCAAGGTCCTAAAAAAGGTGCAGAATATGATAGGTGTGTGGCTGTAATGATTACAAAGGAAAGATTAAAAGAAAAATCAATTGAATTAGATATTCCTTTTAAAAACCTTTTGTCCGCAGTGGTGTGCGAGGGCATTCTTGAAATTATCAGCCAGGGAAAATACTGTAACGAGCTTTACCTCTGCTATGTGGATGGGTTTACGGAGGACAACTATCGCAAGAACCCGGTTACAGAAATATACTTTGAGTACGAGAGGGACTTAGACGAGAAAATGGCCTACCTCTACATGAGGGATATTTTAAAACACCTAATCGCAAATGGGGCCAGTCACGGATTTAGCATAGAGGGACAGGTGGAAGAGGGGAAAATCAGTCTAAAGATTTACCTGAAGGAGATGTACGTCCTTATAAATCTATTTATGTCAAAGCATATTGGAAAGACGGATAAGGACTATGTGGAGATAAAACAGGTGGCCTACGAGAATAGGGTCATAAAGATCTTGGTGAATTCTAAAGAGGAGGAATTGTGCCAGCACCTGATAGAAATCCTGACCAAGTTAGAACTAATCAACGACATGGACCACTATTATTACTTATATTTAATTTTGCAAAAATATCCAATCAATGGGCGAAAGGTCCACGACAGATTAAAAGAACTCTTGGAAGAAAACAGGATAGTGGCTGATGAAAAGAGACTAAAAACCATAGGCTCATACAGGGATTACACATACCTGAAAAAGAAGTGGAAAGTTGAATTGCGACAAAAAAAGGTGTCCGAACCACAGTGGTCGGACACAGTTGATTGTCTATATGGATTTTTAGGACCAATATGGAATTCCCTGATAAAGGAAGTAGTCTTTTTAGGGGACTGGATGCCAGGTCTAAAAAGATTCCTAGATTAGCAAATAAAGTTGTGCTTTAAAAGGGAGAAGATGGCAAAGTAATAACTCTGCCTATCATTAATTTTATAGAACTGCTGCTCCTTAGAGATTGGAGAATTATTTTCAATATCCTCCAGAGGCAACTCTAGGGTATAGCACTTATAAATCAGGTTTTGCCTGGTGGCACTTTTAAAGAAAAGGCTCCGGGCAATTTGGCCGATGCATCTTTTATTGAAGACGGCACAGATAGTATCATAATTGTCTGGTTCAAATTTGAATGTGGTTATGTCGTAATTGTAGGACCTGTCATAAAGGTATGCCGCAATAGCCGGGTCCATAAAAGGAGTGTCCACAGACATAAAAAATGCCCGGTCACCAGATATCATAGTTAGGGAAGAGAGAATTGCCCCGATTGGGCCGGCATTACGGTATATATCAGGGATCTCCTTTACATTGAGGCCCAGGTGGGAAAACTCACCTCGCTCATTCACAGACAGATAGATCCTGTCAAAATATGGACTGAATTTATCGTAGATGTATTCAAGCATTGTCTTATCTTGAAATGGAAGTAAAGCCTTTTTAGTTCCCATGCGGGAGGAATCTCCGCCGCACAAAATAACAAGGTTTTTTGTCATACGATCTCCTAGAAATTTTTAGTAGTAATTTGTTTTTATTATATTATAGCAAAATTAATTTTAAAGAATAAAAATGACCATTAAAGAAACATTAGAAAATTATATAAAAGAGGACATATATCCTTTTCACATGCCAGGACACAAGAGGCTGCTAGAATCAAAAAACCCTTATGCCATAGACATGACAGAGGTGGAAAATGTGGACGATTTGCATGATCCTAGTGGGCCGATTGCACGAGATCAGGGGAGAATTGCAAGGCTTTATGGGAGTCACAGTTCCTATATACTAGTAGGGGGTTCCACCGTTGGAAATCTGGCTGCAATATATGCTGCTTGCAATGAGGGCGACAAAATCCTTATTCAAAGGAATTCTCACAAGTCGGTATACAATGCCCTGACCCTCCGCCACCTCAGTGTAGACTACCTCTACCCTGAGATTGGAGAAAATGGAATCTATAGGGCAGTAACTAAAGAAGAGATAAAGGGCAAGCTAGATGAGGATAGGGATATTAAGGCACTAGTAATCACCAGTCCTACCTACGAGGGCTACCACAGCCCCATAAAGGAGATTGGAGAAATCTGCCACAAAAGAGGAGTGATTCTCATAGTGGACCAGGCCCATGGGGCCCATTTAGGTTTTGACGAGAATTTTAAAAATCCTGCAGCAGCCTATGCTGACATCACTATCCAAAGTCTACACAAGACCCTGCCTAGTCTGACTCAAACCGCGATTCTCCATATAAAGGGAGATAGGGTGAGCCCGGAAAAAATCAGGGAGGCCCTAGATATATTCGAGACCAGTTCCCCATCCTATGTGCTGATGCACTCTGTCAGCAACTGCGTGGATATATTGGAAAACAGCAGGGATATCTTTAGGGAATATATGGATAAATTAGAAGATTTTTACCAGAAAAGTGCAAAACTGCTGCACATAAAAATCATCCAGGAGTCCACTGAAATAAAGGACCCAGGCAAGATAATTATAGATTGCTCAAAGACTAATATTACAGGGAGCGACCTGGCAGAAAAACTGCGACGGGACTACAAGATAGAAACGGAACTATCAAGTTTTGGATACGTTCTTGCCATGACCTCAATCATGGATACAAAAGAGGGCTTTGACCGATTAGAAAATGCCCTGAGAATTATAGACGAAAAACTCTCAGAAGGAAGAATCCAGGTGCCAGACATTGGAGCAAGGGGCCAAAAGGTCATGGAGCCTTGGGAGGCAAAGGCTGGCATGGAGAGAAAATTACCGCTGGATGAGGCCATAGGCCGGGTATCTGCAGCAATGGTTTGCCTGTATCCACCAGGGTCCCCACTACTGGTGCCGGGGGAGGTCATAAAAGAGGAAAGTCTAGAAATCATCAGGGAGGCCAGAGACAAAAATATTCATGTAACAGGGCTCTTTGAGGACTTTGTATCGATTGTCAGCAAGGGAGAATAGACTTATACTAAATATAAAAGAATTAGCGAGGACACTATGGGCTATATTTATTGCTTAATGGGCAAAAGTTCATCAGGAAAAGACACAATATTCAAATTGCTTTTGCAAAGACAGGACCTGGAATTAAAGAGGATTGTACCCTATACCACCAGGCCTATCAGAAGCGGGGAAACACCAGGAAAAGAATATAATTTTGTAAGCACAAAAGAGAAGGACAAACTCTTGGCTGATGGCAAGGTTATAGAAATCCGTGAATACGCCACTATCCATGGGCCATGGTTTTATTTTACAGTAGATGATGGCAACATTGACCTGGAGAATAATGATTACCTAGTGATTGGCACCCTGGAAGCCTACGTAAAAATCAGAGATTATTATGGTAGCAGCAGGGTTGAGCCGATATATATTACAGTAGACGATGGGCTCAGGCTCCATAGGGCTCTCGAGAGAGAGCGGGGTCAGGAAAGCCCAAAGTACGAGGAAATGTGCAGGAGATTTTTGTCTGACCAGGCGGACTTTTCAGAAGAAAACCTCAAAAAAGCCGGGGTCAGCAGAGAGTTTAAAAACGAAGACAATATAGATATTGTCTGCCAGGAAATCGTAAATTATATAAAAAACAGGTAATTGCTATGGATATAAGAGTTAATGAGGTAAATCAAGTACAGCCCGCAGAGGCCACCAAACCTACCACTCCAGTGGAGGACACCTTTAAATTCACTCTGGCCAGCGCCGTGGAGGATGCTGACCTACAGGAAAAACTTACAAGTCTCCTAAAAGACATATCAGTGCAGGGCAAACTATTGTCTGAGCACATGGATATCAGGGATATGAAAAGATACAGGGGCCTGGTAAAAGATTTTTTAAATGAGGTAGTAAACAGGTCTCACAAGTTTTCTAGGGAGAATTTCCTGGATAGGAGAGGTCGCCACAGGGTCTACGGAATGATTAAACTGGTGGATGAAAAGATGGACGAGCTGGCAACAGCCCTGGTCCAGGACGAAAAAGACCACATTGATATATTAAACAGGGTAGATGAAATCAGAGGTTTGCTTTTAGATATCACTACCTAGAATTGGGAGAATAAATGAGCTTTTCTCAGATAATTGGACAAGAAGAAGCAAAAAGCTTACTTATAAATGCAATAAAAACTGAAAAGACTAGCCACGCCTATATTTTCTCCGGACCAAAGGGGTCTGGGAAAATGATGCTGGCGGAGGCCTTTGCCCAGATGCTCCTATGTGAGAATCCTGGAGATGACGCCTGTGGACAGTGCCATTCTTGTCACCAGTCCATAAGTCGCAACAATCCAGACATTATTTATGTCAGCCCGGAGGAGGGAAAGGCCAGTCTTTCTGTAGATATTGTCAGAGAGCAAATCAATAACAACATTGTTATTAAGCCATATAGCGGCAAATACAAGGTATATATAGTGGATGAGGCTGAGAAAATGAATCAGCAGGCCCAAAACGCTTTGCTAAAAACCATTGAGGAGCCACCAGCATATGCCATCATCATTTTGCTGACCACAAATCACAATTCATTTCTCCAGACCATTCTTTCCAGATGTGTCACCATACAAATGAAAACCATTAGCGATGAGGCAATAAAGTCCCATCTCACACAAAAGTTTCAGATTGTTGACTACCAGTCTGAGATTGTGGCTTCCTTTGCCCAGGGCAATTTAGGCAAAGCCATAGAGCTGGCTACCAGTGCAGACTTTCAGGAGATTAAGGAAAAGACACTCAGCCTGGTAAAAAGGGTGGGAGCCATGGATGAATACGAAATCAGCCAAGCCGTGGGAGAAATCAAAGACCTGAGAGATAGGGACAAAAAAGGTGAAGGCAACCTGTCCCAGCCCTTTGTTGGGCAAATCCTTGATTTAATAACCCTTTGGTATCGAGATGTGTTATTATATAAAGCAACTGCAGATGATAGTCTGCTTATATACAAAGAGGATAGCTATGACATCAAACAACTTGCTGACACATGTACATATCATGGGCTCAATGAGATTTTTGATACAATAGACCACACAAGAAAAAGACTTAGCGCAAATGTCAATTTTGAATTGACCATTATGCTTCTTATAGTTGGATTAAAGGAGAACAGTAAATGATAAAGGTTATAGGAGTTCGCTTCAGAAACGGAGGAAAGGTATACTACTTCGATCCTGCTGGCGTAGAACTGAAGAGGGAGGATCAGGTAATTGTTGAGACCGCCCGAGGCGTTGAGATAGGAACAGTACTCCTTATAAATAAAGAGATTAGCGACGACGAGGTTCCAGGCCCTGTCAAAAAAATCATCCGCAAGGCCACAGAGGATGACAAGAAAAAGGCAGTTGCAAATCTGGAGAAAGAAAAAGAGGCCGTAAAGGTCTGCGAGGAAAAGATTGCAAAGCACTCACTGGATATGAAACTGGTAGGTGCAGAATATACATTTGATAACAATAAATTAATATTTTATTTTACAGCAGAGGGCCGTATCGACTTTAGAGAATTGGTAAAAGACCTTGCAGCAGTATTCCACACCAGAATCGAGTTGAGACAGATTGGTGTTAGGGACGAGACAAAGCTGATGGGTGGCATTGGTATTTGTGGCCGAGAATTGTGCTGCAAGTCCTACCTGGCCGACTTTGTTCCAGTATCTATCAAGATGGCAAAGGAGCAAAACTTATCTCTTAACCCTACCAAGATCTCCGGACTTTGTGGCAGACTCATGTGCTGCCTCAAAAATGAGCAGGAGACCTACGAGTTTTTAAATAGCAAGTTGCCTGGTATTAATGATACTGTTACTACTCCTGAGGGATATAAGGGAACTGTCCAGAGCGTAAACGTATTGAGACAGACAGTCAGAGTACTTTTTGATGACGGCGATAGCAAAGAGGTAAAGGATTACCCTACCTCAGAGCTTAAATTTAAGCCTAGAAAGAAAAAGGTACAGGTATCAAAAGAAGAAGAAAAAGAACTGGCAGCTCTTGAGGATAAAAATTAATGGAATCACTAGTTTTAGATAGTGAACGAGTTGATGATCTGCAAATAAATGGATTAAAAATCATTCAGCATCCTGACAAATTTTGTTTTGGCATGGATGCTGTCTTGCTATCAGGCTTTGTAAAAGTGAAAGAGGGAGAATGCCTCCTGGATATGGGCACCGGCACTGGGATTATCCCGATTCTTCTCTCCGCAAAGACAAAGGGCAAGCACTTTACAGGTCTGGAGATTCAGGCAGAAAGTGCTCAAATGGCATCACGCTCAGTTTCCTATAATCACTTGGAAGAGAAAATTGATATAATAGAGGGTGACATTAAAGAGGCCAGTAAAATTTTTGGCAGGGGTCAGGTGGATGTAGTTACATCAAACCCTCCCTATATGACAAATCACCACGGCTTGAAAAATCCCAATGACGCCAAGGCAATTGCCCGACATGAGCTAATGTGTTCTCTGGAGGATTTGATCAGAGAAACGGCGGCGGTCCTAAAGCCGTCTGGCAGGTGTTACTTTGTCCATAGGCCATTTCGCCTGGTGGAGATTTTTACTTTGATGAAAGAATATAAGTTGGAGCCAAAGCGTATGCGCCTGGTTTATCCCTTTGTGGACAAGGAGCCAAACATGGTTCTCATAGAGGGAGTAAAGGGCGGAGGATCACAGTTGACAGTGGAAAGACCTTTGATTGTCTATGAGACTCAGGGCAAGTACACAAAGGACGTATTAGATATTTACAACATTGATAAGGAATAATATGGCAGGAATCCTATACCTGGTTGCCACCCCTATTGGAAATCTAGAGGATATGACCTTTAGGGCTGTCCGAATTCTTAAAGAGGCGGATTTGATAGCAGCCGAGGACACGAGAAATTCAATAAAGATACTAAAGCATTTTGACATAGACACCCCTATGACCTCATACCATGAGTTCAACAAAATCGACAAGGGCCTTTCCCTGATAGAAAAGTTG
Organism: Pseudobutyrivibrio sp.; assembly: GCA_024684955.1. Classification (GTDB taxonomy): domain Bacteria; phylum Bacillota; class Clostridia; order Lachnospirales; family Lachnospiraceae; genus Pseudobutyrivibrio. The sequence goes on along the minus strand of JAIKWH010000076.1, from coordinate 2,115 downwards.
AAAGAGGGGCAAAACATTGCGGTAATCACTGATGCAGGCACTCCTGGCATCTCAGACCCAGGGGAAGAATTGGTGGATATGTGCTATGAAAATGGCATCGAGGTCCAGGCCATACCAGGACCTGCCGCAGTAATTACAGCTGTCACCACATCAGGTCAAGCCTGTAGGAGATTTGCCTTTGAGGCTTTTTTGCCAAAGGACAAAAAGGAGAGAAAGAGAATTCTGGAGGAATTAAAAAATGAGACCAGGACCATGATAGTATACGAGGCTCCTCACCATCTCATTGGCACCCTCAAAGAATTAAAAGATACCCTGGGGGCAGATAGGTCCATCACACTGTGTCGGGAGCTTACAAAAAAGCATGAGGAAAAAATTAGGACAACCATAGGTCAGGCCTTGGATAGTTACGAGACCAAGGAGCCGAGAGGAGAATATGTCCTGGTAATTGCAGGCAAATCAAAGACAGAAGTAATAGAAGAAAAGAGGGCGGCATTTGAGGACATGTCCATCGAGGATCACCTAGACATTTACTTGCAGCAGGGTATGGACAAAAAGGAAGCCATGAAGGCGGTAGCAAAGGACAGGGGCGTCAGCAAGCGAGATATATACAACGCTCTTTTATAATTGACAGGGGATAATGATATGAATTTATTTCTAGATTTATTTACAAACAAAATATTTTTGGCTCCAGCATCTGCTTGGTTTGTGGCCCAGGTCCTAAAGGTCATAATCAACACAGTAAAGAGCGGATTTGAAAAGGAGCGCATGATTGGCGGAGGGGGAATGCCAAGCACCCACTCAGCCACAGTCACAGGACTTATTATTATCACCGGTTTAACCTATGGCCTGGCTGGTTTTGAATTTGCCATGGCCCTGTTTTTTGGAATCGTTGTAATCTACGACGCCAGAGGGGTTAGGTACGAGGCCCAGAGAATGGGCAAGGCTTTAAACAACCTAAATGATGAAAGAAAAGAGGAAGGCAAGCAGCCACTTGATATAAAAAGATTCAAAGAACAATTGGGGCATAACGTTCTTGAAATAATAGTGGGAATTATAATAGGGCTCATAGCCGCTATTATTGTTTACAATCTCCCATTTTAAGGAGAAAGGAGGAGAGTGTATTGGAAAAAATTGAAGAGCTCCAAAAAATGATTGATGAATCTAGCAAGATTGTGTTTTTTGGAGGAGCCGGGGTTTCTACTGAAAGCGGTATCCCGGATTTTAGAAGTGTTGATGGGCTATACAATCAAAAATATGATTATCCCCCAGAGACAATTCTTTCTCATACCTTCTACATGAGAAAAAAAGGGGACTTTTACAAATTTTACAGAGAAAAGATTCTCCTGGAGGGCTCTAGCCTGGAGCCTCAGCCAAACAGTGCACACCTGAAACTGGCAGAACTAGAGGCTGCCGGCAAACTCACTGCAGTTGTCACTCAAAACATTGACGGTTTGCACCAGATGGCAGGGAGCAGAACAGTATATGAGCTACATGGGACAATAATGAAAAATTATTGTGAGACCTGTCACAAGTTTTTCAACCTTGATTACGTAAAAAACAACAAGGATGAAAGAGGGGTGCCATGTTGCGACGAGTGTGGCGGAGATATAAAGCCTGACGTAGTTTTATACGAGGAGGGCCTAGATGGAGCCACATTAGATGGTGCAATCAGAGCCATCTCAGAGGCGGATATGTTGATAATCGGAGGTACATCCCTGGTGGTGTATCCGGCAGCGGGACTTATTGATTACTACAGGGGCAACAAGCTTGTTTTAATTAATAAATCAACAACTTCGGCGGACAGCCGTGCTAATTTAGTTATTAACGATAGTATTGGAAAAGTTTTTTCTCAAATACAGGTCAAAAAACCTTGAAAAAACAGCCGGGACATGCTAATATCTTAATTCGTGGTATAAAGATTTTATATCCTTGCCAGGACGCAAGTTCCTGGCCAATAGACCAAAAGGAGGTAAGAGCATGAACAAGTATGAATTAGCACTCGTTGTTAATGCGAAGATCGAAGACGATGCAAGAACTGCCACAGTTGAAAAGGCAAAGGAGTATATCACTCGCTTTGGTGGACAGATCTCAGACGTCGATGATTGGGGCAAGAAG
>JAIKWH010000037.1 GCA_024684955.1 Pseudobutyrivibrio sp. | reverse complement strand
TATCATACTAAATGTTCGCGGAAGTGTCGGAACTGGCAGACGAGCAAGACTAAGGATCTTGTGGCTATTGCAGTCGTGTGGGTTCAAGTCCCATCTTCCGCACGATTAAAAATAATGGATAAGCAGTAAATGCTTATCCATTTTTTTATTATGCCGAGGAGTCCCTATGACCTTTTTCTTTTTCCACTTCACCCCATCTTCCTCCCCATTGACGGGCTTTCTTTTCTTACTTAAATTATATAATATGGTACTTAAATAACTGTATTTCAAGGGATATACTTTATTCCTTTACAAGGAGCACCAGGGAGAATTCTATGAGTTTATACGCCATTGGTGATTTACATCTACATTTTCAGTCTACACTGAAAGCGAGAAATCAAATAGAGGATAAGGTGTGGCAGGATCATGAGAGGCTTTTTAAAGAGAATTGTGAAAAACTAATTAAACCTGAGGACACTCTGGTGTTGGTGGGAGATCACAGTTGGGGCAGGAATTTGGATGAATGCCAGCAGGACCTGGAGTACATATGTAATCTCCCGGGGCAAAAGATTTTGCTTCGAGGAAACCATGATATGTTTTGGGATGCGAAAAAAACAAATGCCTTAAATGATTTATACAAGGGGAGGCTGTGCTTCCTTCAAAACAATTATTATACATATGAAGATTATGCCCTGGTGGGCACAAAAGGATACACCTTTGAGGGGCCATTTTATCTGGATTCTCATGGACTGGTTATAGGATGGGATGAGAAGGAAGCCCAGCATGCAGAAAAATTGGTAGGCAGGGAGGCAGACAGGCTCATTGCTTCTTTTGAAGCGGCCAAGGCTGATGGATATAAAAAATTTATTATGTTCCTCCATTACCCACCCACAAATGTTTTGCAGTCTAATAGCATTTTTACAAAGATTGCAGAACAATACGGGGCTCAACAGGTCATCTATGGACACTGTCATGGGGAGAGTAGATTCCATGATAGCATCAGGGGCAAGAAGAGGGGAATCAGATACTCTCTGGTATCAGGAGACTGCCTGAGATGGCATCCTATGCAAGTGCTGTGATATTATCATTTATAGAGGAAAAAAGAAATGAAAATAGAACATATAGCGATGTATGTAAATAATCTTGAGGCGGCAAGGGATTTTTTTGTCAAATATCTCGATGGCAAATCAAATGAGGGATATCACAACAAGAATACTGATTTTAGGTCCTACTTTATTTCTTTTGATGACGGGGCTCGCCTTGAGATTATGAATAAGCCAGAGATGGTGGATGACAAAAAGAGTCTTAATCGCACTGGATATATTCATCTGGCCTTTAGTCTAGGTAGCAAGGAAAGGGTGGACGAGCTGACAGCAAGATTAAAACAAGATGGTTATGAAATAGTAAGTGGCCCCCGCACAACAGGGGATGGCTACTATGAAAGTTGCCTCGTAGTATTTGAAGGCAATCAGATAGAATTGACAGTGTGAGAGCAGCCTTCGGGCTGCTTTTTTAATGCTTTATTAATCAGGGTTTTTAAAACAATGTATAGTCGTATTAATTGCATGTATTTGTTGGTCACTTAGACCATATAAAGAAATAGTATATTTTTCTCTTGGTTCACACCCTAAAAGATAGTCTGTTGTTACTTTATAGCCTTTGGCTAATTTAACCAGGGTTTCCAGAGAAGGCTGTCTTTCTCCAGATTCATATAACCCAACCATACTTTCTGAAATGCCGATTAGAAGGGCAGCCTCTTTTCTTGAATAGCCGGCATTGGCTCTTGAAGTTTTTAACCTATTCGCTAATCCTTCAATCATTTTTTCACCTCATTTTTAATGAAATTCTATACAATTGAATGCTACTCTAAGTAGTAAAATGCAACTATCAGTTGCATAATGTTGCTAGCAGTTGTAAAATTAAACTCAATGTTGCATATACAGATTTTTGAAAATAATGGTAATGCCATTACTGAAGGAGATTGTTTGTGGAAAAGGCTGTTTTTATAGACAGAGACGGTACTATTAATGTAGACAAGCATTACTTATACAAAAAAGAAGACTTTGAATATTTGCCTGGTGCACGAGAGGGACTCAAGATTCTTCAGGACTTAGGTTATTTACTTATTATTGTTACAAACCAGTCTGGAATAGCCAGGGGTTATTTCGACGAGGAGGCATATCTTGAATTAGACAAATCTATGAAGGCTGATTTGTTGCTGCATGGCATCAATCTTACAGATTCTTATTATTGTCCACATTTAATAGATGGAACCATAAAGAAATATGCTATTGATTGTGAGTGTAGAAAACCTAAATTGGGCTTATTTGAGAGGGCAATTAAAGATCACAATATCGATATAAATAAATCAATTGTTATTGGGGACAGTCCTAGAGACATAGGATTAGCAGGAAATAATAAATATGTAAAAGGTTTTTTGTTATATCAAAATTTTGATATGCAGCAGGAAAATATTTATTACATGAAAGGCGGACTGCTTGAAGTAGCAGAAAAGGTTAAAGAAGATGCAAGAATGGATGCTCTCAATAACAGAGGAAAAAATCTCTTTATTAGAAACCTTAAAAAATGGTTCTTATCTAGATAAAGTTGAAGAGGTTGGAAATGTCATGATTTCCACCATACAAAGAGGGAATAAAATTCTTTTGGCAGGTAATGGTGGTAGTGCGGCAGATGCCCAGCATTTTGCAGGGGAAATTGTGGGCAGGTTCACTATGGAGCGTAAGGCACTTCCTGCTTTTTCTTTATGCACTGACCCTTCAGTGGTCACCTGTATTGCAAATGATTATGGTTATGAAGATGTTTTTGCCAGGCAGGTAGCTGGATTGGGATGTGAAGGAGACATATTCGTTGGAATATCTACAAGTGGCAGTTCCAAAAATATTGAAAATGCTATAGAGATTTGCAAGAAAAAGAACATTATAACTGTTGCTTTTTTAGGCAAGGATGGAGGGACTATCAAGGATTTGGTCGATTACCCTTTGGTTGTACCATCTGACAGTACTCCACGCATTCAGGAAATTCACACTTTAACAGTTCATATGCTGTGCCAAATGATAGAGCAGGGAGTTTTCTCAACTAATGAATAAAGAACAATATATAGAAATAATAGATAACGAGTTTATAAAGAAAAATGTTTTGGTAATTGGGGACTTGATGGTTGACAGATATATAGCTGGAAAGGTAAGAAAATTATCTCCAGAGGCCCCAGTACCTGTGCTGGATTACTCTGATAAAAAATTTGTTGCTGGTGGAGCTAGTAATGTGGTTAACAATCTGATTGGACTGGGAGCAAAGGTTCGAGTTGCGGGAATTGTATCCAATGACTTGGCAGGCAGGTGGCTAAAAGATGAACTGGCTGGCAGAGGGGCTTTGATAGATGGTATTTATGAAACTAATGAGCGCCCCACCACAATGAAAACCAGATACACAACCAAAGGAATCCAGTTGCTTAGGGTTGACAGAGAGTCAACAAATGATATATCTGATGCAGCTAAAGAATACATAGAGGCATATTTGGAATCAAATGCGGCATCGCTTGATGCAGTTGTCTTTTCAGATTATTTAAAAGGGGTATTAAAAGACCCTTCTTTTGTCAAAAAATTGATAGGAATATGCAGGGCAAATAATATATTTGTGGCGGCAGATTCAAAGACAGATGAGGTGGGGGCTTTCGCAGGTGCAGATATAATGACACCAAATGTTGATGAGGTTTCTAGTGCAGTTGGAATAAAGATAGAAATAGACGAAGATGTGGATGAAGCTGGAAAGAGATATTTACTTGAATCTGGAGTGAGGGTCCTGTTGGTTACTCGAGGCGATAAAGGTATATCAGTTTTTGCAGCCAATCAAAGCCGCAAGGACTTTCCAGCAAAGGATGTAGAAGTCTTTGATGTAAGTGGTGCAGGAGATACTGTCATTAGCACAATTACAATAGCCAGTGTGTGTAACCTGGGCATTGAGGATGCAGTCAAACTGGGAAACATCGCAGCGGGAATAGTTATAAGTAAACGAGGCACAGTTGCAATCGAAAAAGAAGAATTACTGAGGTCGATCAATGAAATCAAAAATAGTTAGTTTAGATTTCCTAGTTAGTCAGGTGTCAGATCTAAAAGCGAAAGGGAAAGTAGTTGCGGCCACTGGTGGATGCTTTGATATCCTTCATGCAGGACATGTGGAGTATTTGGAAAAAGCAAAATCTTTAGGCGACTTTCTTGTCTTGTTTTTGAATTCAGATTCGTCAGTGAGAAGATTAAAAGGTGATGAAAGGCCTATTGTTCCGCAGGATGAGAGAGCAATTGTTGTGGCTGCCTTGGAATGTGTGGATTATGTCTGTGTATTTCAGGAGGACACTCCATGTGACGTTATTGCGAAGGTTCAGCCGGACATCTGGACCAAAGGTGCTGATTACCGGGATAGGAAAATCCCTGAGCAGGAGATAATTGAATCATATGGTGGCAGTATTGCCTATATAGATTTTGTGGATGGATGCTCAAGCACAAATATAGTTAGAAAAATTATAAAGACTTATACAGGAGATATGAAATGATTTTAGTTACAGGTGGAGCTGGGTTTATTGGGAGTTGCATTGTTAGGATGCTTAACGACAGAGGTATTAATGACATTATTATCGCTGACCATATCAGCCAGACAGACAAATGGATGAACCTTAGAAATAAAAAATATATTGAGTATATTGAGCGTAGCCTGCTGCTAGACAGATTACCAGAGTTTTCAGGCAAGATTACCCATGTGATTCACATGGGAGCTTGCTCTGCAACTACAGAAAGAGACTTTGATTTTTTATATAAAAACAATTTTGAGTTTACAAAGGCTTTGTGGCAGTACTGTACCAGAGAAAATATCAGTTTTATATACGCCAGTTCTGCAGCCACCTATGGTAATGGCAACCAAGGATTTGATGACAAATGTGACATAGACAATTTAAGACCATTAAATGGTTATGGCTATTCAAAGCAACTTTTTGATCAGTGGGTAAAGAAAGAACTGGAGTATGGTAACAACAGCCCTAGGCAGCATGTGGGATTCAAATTCTTTAACGTATACGGACCTAATGAGTACTTTAAAGGGTCTATGGCTAGCGTTATTTTTCATACGTTTAATGATGTATCAAAGACGGGTAAAAAGGGATTGTTTAAATCATATAAAGATGGCTACAAGGATGGCGAACAATTAAGAGATTTTGTTTATGTTAAAGATATCTGCAAGGTTGTTAGTTTTATGATGGATAATCCAGAGGTGAGTGGCTTATACAATTTAGGAACAGGACAAGCAAGAAGTTTTTATGATTTGGCAGTTGCAACTTTTAAAGCAATGAATAAAGAACCAAATATAGAATTCGTTGAAATGCCAGAAAGCCTTAGGGGCAAGTATCAGTATTTCACTCAGGCTGAAATGTCAAAACTGAGAGAGGCAGGCTATAAAGAAAAATTTTATTCTTTGGAGGATGGAACTGCTGATTATGTTCAGAACTATCTGATGAGGGATTTGCTAATTTATTAATCGTTATGAGAAGACCTGATTTATTTTCGAGATTATATTTATATCTAAAAAGAAATGGCCTAGCCGTAACTTTAAAACGCATTAATTCAGCAATAAAAAAACGTTTGGTAATTGGTTTGGGTCTTAACAAAAGAGAATATTTTCGTGATGATACTATTCATTTGGCATTTTATCCGTCAGGCGGGCTTGGAGACTATATTATTAGCCGGGCTGTATTGGAAGAAATAATACTATTAGGAAATTTTGATATTACTATTTTTTGTAATAGAGAAGATTATGGGAGAGCCGTCTTTAATGATATTGCAACTGATATTAGGCCATGGCTAGAGTATTATAGTTCCTATTATAAATATGATGTTGCACTTCTTGTAGAGCACTTTATTCATGTGGACGCTATAAAGGAAGTAAAGGTTAATAGATTGTCACCAAATCTATTCAAAAAACTCAAATTCATAAAAGACAACTGGAGGGAGTTGTATGTTGATATTAGCGAGCAGTGTTGGAGGGAGCGGATACAGTTTGAGCGCTGCAGGGTTTTAGGTCTAGATAGATGGACAGAACTGAGAATGGGAAAGGCTTTTGATATAAATGAAAAAAAAGTTACTATCCCGATTGACTTCTCCGCAGAGTGCATATGGCAAAAAGATTTTAAAGAAAAAAAATATATAACGATTAACTATGATGCTGATGCCATGATAAAAGGTATGCAGCAGTTAAAACTGTGGACAAAAAATGGATATGAAAAATTAATCTGTATGGTTCATGAACAATATCCTAAATTGGAAGTTGTTCAATTAGGAAGTGAAAAGGCACAGAAGATTAATGGAGTAGATAAGTATCTTTTGGGTACTGATTTGGAGTATGTAAAACATGTTGTCAAAAATAGCGTGTGTCATATAGATTGCGAGGGCGGTCTTGTGCACTTGGCAACACAACTGGGAACCAAGTGCATTGTCCTTTTTGGACCCACACCTGTTCATATGTATGGATATGAGGAGAACATTAATATCGTAAGTTCTATTTGTAATAATTGCATGGGCTGCCATGCAATGTGGTTTTATAAGTGTTATAGGGGGAGTGATGAGGCAATTTGCATGAAGGAAATTTCCGCAGAAATAGTATTTGAAAGTTTAAAGAAGGTTATTGATTAATGAAAACTGCAAAGAGATTATTTGAGGATGTAGTGAATTATAGGAAATATATTGTGTATGGTGCCAAGATTGGTCTACAGGCAGAGGTTACTAATGCATATCTAGATTGGTTATGGTGGATTTTAGAACCAGTGTGCAGCATGCTTGTTTATTATCTAATTTTTGGAATTGTTTTTAAGGTCAGTGAACCATATTTCTTGGTTTTCATTTATTCTGCACTTACAATGTGGGGCTTCTTCAATAGGACAGTAAACTTGTCCGTGAAGTTAATAAAGAGTTCTAAAGGAATCATTACAAAAGTATATATTCCGAAACCAGTCTTGCTTATTAGCAAAATGCTTATCTATGCATTTAAAATGTTAATCTCTAGCATAATAGTTGTTGTTCTTATGATTCCTTATAGAGTGCCAGTAGATTGGCATTTAATTCAAATAATACCAGTATTACTTGTATTCTTTATTTTTTGCTATGGATGTGCCTGTTACTTAATGCATATTGGTGTCTTTATTGAGGATATGTCATATGTAGTAAACATTGTGCTTAATGTTTTATTCTATTTCACAGGTATTTTTTATTCTGTTAGTAAAAGATTTCCTGAACCATATGGATATTTCGTTGAAGACATTAATCCATTAGCTTTTTTAATAGCCCAACTGAGAAATGCATTGTTAAACGAAAGCATAGTTTATTACAAGGGCTTGTTGATATGGTTTGTTTTATCAATCGTTATCGCTATTAGCGGAACAAAGTTAGTTTATAAAAATGAAAATAGTTATGTAAAGGTAATTTAATGGAAGATATAGCAATTGAAGTAAAAAATCTATGTATTGATTATAGGCCTCTAAAAAACTTGCCATCAATAAAATCACTTTTTAAGGAAAAAAGCGAAAAAGTAAAAATTGTTCACGCAGTGAGAGATGTTTCTTTTAACGTCAAACGAGGAGAAATCCTAGGTGTAATTGGAAAGAATGGTAGCGGGAAATCTACCATGCTTCGAGCAATGGCTGGGATATTTCAACCAGATGAAGGCTCTATAGATTTAAAAGGAAATACAATTTCGCTGATGTCAATTGGTGTTGGCTTTAATCCAGATGTATCAGGTCTGAAAAATATAATTTTGTCAGGAATGCTTTTGGGATTATCAGAGCAAGAAATGATAGAAAAAACTCCAGAGATTATTGAGTTTGCAGAAATTGGTGATTTTATAGATATGCCTGTTAGAACATATTCAAGTGGTATGCATTCAAAACTTGCGTTTGCAATTACTGCGAACCTGGAGACAGACATTATGCTGGTGGATGAAGTTCTTAGTGTTGGAGATGAGCGATTTAAAAAGAAGTCCAGAGAAAAAATGAAATCACTTATAAACGATAAAAGCAGGACCGTAATAATGGTTTCACATGATATGAATACTATGATGCAGCTCTGCGATAGGATTTTGTGGTTACATGATGGTGAAATTAAAGAAATAGGCGATACTGAAAAAACTATAAGCGATTATAAAAACTTTATGAATGCTTAGTAAAGGAATTTACATGAATCTGTTTAGAAAAATTGGCAAAAAGGTAAAAAGATTTATAAGAAGACATATTAAGCGAGATGATTATTGGACCGACTTAAAAGAAGCCATTGATTATTACAATTACAAACATGGAAATAGTCAAAGGGCATTCTCATTTAAACTAATTTGCTGGATTTTTTTGTCCATGCTTAGGCAGTATGACTCGAATAGAAAGAAAGATTTAATTATAGGTAAAAATATTATATGCAATTATAAAAATCCTGACAGCACTTTTTTTAATATTGGGGTGTATTTAATTGGCGACTTAAAAGAATATATTATGGAGGCAAATTATATAAACGCCTTTTTAAAAAAATATGGAAGCGACTCCATGAAGTTGGATCTTTTTTTTCATGGAGAAACGGAATTGATAGACGTTTTATATAGGTTTGATTATGTGGGCCAAAAATTAAATGCTTCATTAAAAGATATAGAGAAACTTAAGATTGATCATAAATATGATTTGTATATTGTTTTAGACAATTATCCCAGAATAAAATATAAAAACCTAAAAAAGATTAATGAATTAAGGCCTGAATTACTTGATTATATTCTCGTTTCAGAAAAATATGAAATGAAGAACAAGAGGATGATGAGATATCCTCAAATGATTGGACAAGCTAATATACTTTCGGAATTAGAAGGTAAAACGTTTATACAAAAGTTGGATATAGATCAGCATCTTAATATTACTAGTTTAGATTTTCCAGTATCTATTCAGTTAGATGAAGAACAATATTTGAGTTGTAATGGATTGAAAGAGGATAATTATATTATTATTGCGACTAAATCAGACTTTTCGAATAGGAAAAAAGTGAATAATACTGATTGGATTACAAGGTACTTCGAAAAACTTGTGCCCCTTTTAAAAGGAAGATTAAATGATAAGAAGATTGTACAACTTAGATTTAATGAGGATAAAGAACTTGATGTTGATTTAAGTTTATTAAATGTGGGTGTTGAACAACTCATGTCACTATTAAAAAATGCTAGTTTAATGATTTGTTCTGAAGGCGGACTAGTGCATTTAAGGCAAGTATTACAAGGTGGCAAGTCAGTTGTCATATTTGGCCCTAATAGTCCATCATACTATGGCTATAAAGGAAATATTAACTTGCGTAGTGATATTTGCCAATATCCTTGTGAAGAAATAACGGACAAATGGAAAGGCCGATGTATGAATGCTTCAAAGAAGGCGTGTATGTGGGCACTGACACCTGAAATGGTCATTAAGGAATTAGATGTATATGAATGACAAAATTAGAATTTTGATAAAAGTAAATGGAGGCTTTGGAACTGTACTTGTAAGGGCAAATTATATTTATTGCTTGTATGATTATTTGTCTGCAGATTCAGAAGTATCAATTGATGTTGTGGCGCACAAATCTAAAGCAATGAATGATGCTATTTTTCAAGGACTTGATTGTATTAATCATTATTTTCCAGAGCAGCAATGGGATGAAGTACAAATGCATACCTATGATCTGACTTTTTCATTAGATATGTATCCAAAAATCATTTCCTATAATAACAAGCGAATAAAGACTTCGGAGCGTCTGCTAACCATAGTAAGAAAGTGGCAAGAGTTTGCTATTAGCGATACTAGTAAAGAATACTATAGGAATATTAGAGAAGCAAAACCATATGAGATGCGAAGACTGATGAATAATCATAAATCGATTCTCAATTCGGCTGATATCGATGGAATATTAGGGATAGATGAAGATTACAGACTACCAGTGCATATAAGTAAAGATGAGAATGATATTCTTGAAAAGTTTGGCCTTTCACATAAAGAATTCATAACTGTCCAGAGGGGGATTAATCCTAAGTTAAAATCTACAGAAAGTCCCAAAATGTGGTCGCAAAACAACTATGAAACTCTTATCACAATGTTAAAGGAATCCTATCCAGAGAAGGTAATAGTTCAACTTGGAGAATCTCCAGAGCATTGTAAATTATTGGCCGGTGTGGATGTTAACGCTGTAGGAAAAACTGATTGGGATGACTTAAAGGTACTACTAAAACATGCAGCACTGCATATAGATGGCGAGTGTGGGATGGTTCATCTAAGGAAAGCTTTAAATGGTGGTCCTTCTGTTGTGCTTTTTGGCATTACGCCTATAGATTATTTTGGTTATGAGGGAAATATTAATATTAAGGGTGATGGATGTTCCTCTTTTTGCGGCGAAATAAATTCAGGGTGGGAATATAGATGCTTAAAGGGATGTGAGAAGGCACCTTGTATGGAGTCTATTGATCCACAATTCGTATTTGAAAGAATAAAAGAATACCTATGTGGAAATGATAATGTATGTTATCAAAGAGATAAAACAACTCTATTTTCGTCTAATTTCAATTCTATAGTTAAAAAATATGGTAGCCGCATAGATGCAGAATATATTAATAGTTGGTTAGGTAAACAAACAATCTATTATTATGAAGAATGTAAAGTGAGGGTTTCTCAGTTAAAAGCTCATGTATTTAAGCAAAATAGGTGGACAGAGGTGCCGTTGGGAGAGTGTTACGCTTTTAAGTATGTAAGTGGAGACAATAGGGAAATATATCAAAAGAATATGTTGGTACGAGATAAGAAACTAGTTGATAATATTCATTCTACTTCAAGATTTGATGAATTAATTGCCTCTCTCGATAATAACTCACAAGACATGATGATTATAGTAGATGAATTTAACTTGATTAAAGACGGTCAACATCGTGCTTCTTGGTGGATGAATAAGTATGGTGCAAATAGTGAGATACCAGCCTTGAGGATTTACTTAAATCCAAATAACTAAGGGATGAAGGGAGTGCTTTCGAATGTTATTAAAAAAATTTAGATCATATAAGAGGTGGATGTTAGAAGTACAGGAGAGACTAGCTCATATTGAGAAAAAAGTTGATAAAGTACTAGAAAGAAATGAGCAGCAAGAAAAAATATATGCAAAACAAATAGCGGATCAAAAAAAGATTCTAGGCTATTTAAGTAATAATGGGTTTGAAGTAATAAATTCTGTTAATAAGAAAGAATATTTATCTGCGTATCCAGATTCTTTTTTAAAGGGAAAGCACCAAGCATATGAACGAAATTGCGCCTATTTTATTGGAAGAAATAAAGAGAATAATATAAAAGATTATTCGAGATTGCTATCATTTACTCTTAACATAGAAAAAATACTTGCTGATGGTATAGACGGGGCATTTGCAGAATTAGGGGTTTATAAGGGAAGCAATGCAGCGTTTATGGTTAGATATGCGAATGACACAAAACGAAAAATGTACTTGATTGATACATTTGAAGGATTTGATGAGCAAGATTTACAGGGCGTTGATAGCCAGCATGAAGTTAAGTTCACTGATACTTCAATTAGAGCAGTTAAAGACTATTGTGGAGAAAGCGAGAATACTAAGTATATTAAAGGATATTTTCCAGATTCTATCACTGAAGAATTATTTAATGAAAGATTTGCTTTCGTGTCACTAGATTGTGATTTATACAACCCGATTATGGCCGGGCTAGAATTCTTTTGGGACAGAATGAATAAAGGTGGAATGATTTTTATTCACGACTACTCATCGGGTTATTATGAGGGTTGTACTTTAGCAGTTGATGAGTTTTGTAAGAATAATATGATTAATGTAGTGCTAATGCCAGATAAGTCGGGTACTGCTGTACTTGTCAAATAAAAAAAGAATAAATAGTATTTTAATCATTTTATATTGCGGACAGAACAAAAAACTATAACTTCTTGTGGGCTACTTTAGGAAAAAGCCCACAAGAACCTGGCAAAGCCAGGTTCTTGATTTCCTGAGGAAAATCAAAAACCTATAGATAAAATGTGAAGGGTAGGAATAAGTAAATGGCTAAAGATATACCAGTTGTTGTTAAACAACGAAATTATGTAATTGATTTGGAACGATTGTTATTCATTATGTTGATTGTGATGTTTCATAGTCGAGTATTTTATCGTGAAGGTTATTGGTTTCATTTTGGAAATATGGGTGTAGAGTTTTTCTTTGTTACATCTGGTATTTTGATGGCTAAGACAGTTAAAGAAAAATACCTTGATAGTAGTAGGCCTATTTGGGAGAGAGAGTATACATTCTTATTCCAAAAATTTAAAGGAGTGTTTCCATATGTTCTTCTGGGATATTTTGTGATTTTTGTTGAAAAAATAATATTTAATGATTCGTATAAGAGTTTTGAGGGAATTATTAGATTATTTTTTAAGTCATTTTGGGAATTAATATTTTTACGTATGGCAGGCTTGACAAATCAAGTGACTGGAATGAATGATCCAGCATGGTATTTGTCGGCAATGTTTATTGCCATGTTCATATTGTTCCCATTTTTAGTATATAATTATAATTTTTTTGCTAGGATTATAGCACCAGCTATAGCGCTTATTATAGTTGGATTTTTAATGCAGAATTATGGAACTATAGTATGTGCAATCGGAGAATATGATTATTTTAGCCTTTTTGGGATGAAGAGAGCGATTGCGGAGATTTCATATGGGATTTTTATTTTTGAAAATGTTGAGATGCTTAAATTGTATAAAGGGCAATATACAAAGATTGCACGCTTATTTTTGTCTTTATTTGAAATATTTGGCATTGTAATTACATTGGTAGCGGTATGGCGAGGATACGGTCACGATTTATCTCCTGTTGTTTTGTTGTTCCTTGGTTTGTCAATAGGAATAACTTTTTTAAATGAGAGCATTTTTACACGCTCATTTAATTCTATTATTAATTCCTGGATAAAAAGACGACACACTAATAAATATTCAGTTTTTAATGTGCGTTTATACGAACTGTGCACTTCACTCTTTCTCTCGCACTATGAAGTTATTTGGATTATAGATTTCTATAAACAAAAAATATTTAGTGAATACAGTTACCCATCTGTTATGATTTGTTATGTGGCGGCTTGTGTTGCGGTTGCTTACATCAACGTCATAGTGGTTAAAATATGTACTCAGAAATGTAAGAAGATACAATTACGAAGTGTTTTTTTGAAGCAATCAAATGATATTTATAAGAGTGCAGACATAGATAATTGACTTGCAGAGAAAAAGAATTGAACCATGAAAACTAAATATTGCACTACATCATTACTGACTAAAAACGATATATTTGAACTTGATTTTTTAAATTCAACCATTTACATAACTGGAATGCTATGATACTATACTTCTTGCAATTCGAATAAGCAGGTATATCATGCTGTTTCAGCACAATTTCCAG
Organism: Pseudobutyrivibrio sp.; assembly: GCA_024684955.1. Taxonomy (GTDB): domain Bacteria; phylum Bacillota; class Clostridia; order Lachnospirales; family Lachnospiraceae; genus Pseudobutyrivibrio. The sequence goes on along the minus strand of JAIKWH010000037.1, from coordinate 7,193 downwards.
TTTTATTTATGACATTAGGGATTAGTTATGGATTATTTGTTTATATAATAGTCAAAGTATTCTTTTTATCTGCTCTATTTGAATATTATTGCAGATAGAGGTGATAGATGTAATACGGTATGGATGATTTCCTCCTTGATAAGATATTATAAGGATTTTATAATTAGAAAGAAGGAAGAAATTGGACTTTTTATTCAGTACATTTTATTTAAGTTCGGTTGAATACGCAAAAATTATTTCTGAGATTAATACAAATTATTCAAAGTATGAGGGCATGCAATTTGCAGTTCATGCATCATATGGATTAGACAGTAGGGCATATTGGTATTATTTTGAGAATCACGGCTATAATAATTATAATATCTATATGCGAGTTCAAATGTAAGGAGGTATGCATGGAGGAATTAACAGCATTATTAATTAATGTATCGGATTCCTATTTTGACTTTGTTTCAGCTATGGTTCACTATGCTGAAAAGAAAGAGTCTAGGAGAGATGCATTGTTAGATTTTCTTAAGAGTAATCCGAATTGCAGGTCTTCGGATGTTGTAAAGTTTGTTTCAGAACGACCAGACTTTTTTGAGGATGCAGCATATATGCAAGTCAGTTAATTAAATATTGTTTGATGTAGGGCGGTAGCGTAAGCTACCGCCTTTTAAGTGAATTATATTCAGATGAGAAAATGAAAAAATTTAATAGTGGAAAAACTAAATATTTAAAATACGTTAATGCTTTTTTGGAAAAAATAATCCATGTAGACAAGGCTACCAAGCCACTTGATTGGAAATCTGCTAAGGAAATATTAATCATTGATTACAATGCTATTGGAGATATAGTAATGCTGATTCCATTCCTCAACGCGGTGAGGGAGAATGCTCCTTCTGCAAGGATTACTTTGGTATGCAGAAATCTAGCGGAAGACGTGTTGAGCAATCAGGGCCTAATAGATGTCTTTATTACATCTAATCGAAGATGGTTTTCAACAAGGCATCATGTGCTGAGAGATATTTGCGAGGAATTGGTTTGTCTATATCTTGCCAGAAAAACTAGTTTTGATATTGCCTTAGAGCCAAGAGGAGATTTGAGGGACATCTACTTTATGTCTTTATGCAAATCTAGACGCAAGGCCGCTTTTACATATACTGGTGGAGCATATATGCTTACAGACCCCGTTGATCCAGATAACTCAATCGAGCATATGATAGATGATAAGATTTATTTTCTAAAAGCTTTGGGTTGTCTTGTTGATGCAGACAATTTTATTCCAGATCTTCATTTGTCAAAATGGCAGGAAAAGGATAATGAGGGATTCCAAATGGCTCATAATTTGCAAGACAAGTATATTATAGGTCTGCAGCCTACCGCATCCCTGGAGTTAAAGGAGTGGGAAGGATTCCCACAACTAATTCGAAAGATTCACAAAGCAAAGCCGGAAGCAATCTTTCTAATCTTTACAGAAAAGGAAAAATCAAATTACTATAAAGAATTGCTTAACAAAATGCCTGGAGCAAGTGACTGGTGCATTCATGTTTGTGAGGAACTAAAGTCCTACATACAAAGAGTTGCCATATGTGATTTGGTAATATGTAACGACAGTAGCGCTGGACACATAGCGGCGGCTTTTGGCATCGATGCTCATGTAATCTTTGGGCCTGTGCTGGCAAGTTTTGCTCAGCCCCGTTCTAGAGGAAAGGTTTATACATATGAGGCAGAAAATGTTTCTTGTCGTCCATGCAATATAAGGAATTGTGCCCATGAAAAAATGTGTTTAAGCCAGATTAATGCAGATATTGTATTTAATAATATAATCAAAACAATAGATGACGGTAAAGATAAATGATAAATGTATTAGACAAATTCCATGTATATAAAAAGAATCTGGCTTTTTTAATTGCAATAGTATCTGTTTTTGCCTTTGGATTCATGTATAGGATGGCGAATGTGATGGTGGTATTGCTTGTGGTAATCGCCTTTTCTGCCATAGGCATATTCCGACAAAAGGTTGTGCCACTGTATTTGGACATTATTGTCCTGTTTCTAACCATGTGGCTTTGTATTGTTCGAGAGTATAGAAGTGAGCCACTTGCACGGTTGGAATGGAGCAATGTGCCATATTTGCTTGCTATATTTTTCACCTTTACTTTTGGAATTTTTTTGGCAGGCCGCCAAAGAGATAAAATTGATAAAAGAATCTTTTTGACAATAATCACATTGATGGTGGGAATGTATTTGCAGACCATCTTGGACTATTACTACAAGGTAAAGGTGCCTGTGCTTGATCAGGGACATATGTGGTATGGATTTTGGAGCCATGATATTGAGGCTAGGAATACTTTTGATTTGGGATTTATTCTTCTTACAGCATCCGTTTTTTTCGCATACAAAAAGAGAAAAGAAATAAAGGCACTATTCATATTTGTTGTCATTGGCGAAACCATAGCAATAATTCTAAACCTAATAAATGCAGGGCGCACAAATCTCTTCATGCTTCCAATGATTTTTGCCATTCTTTTGTGCTTTTATTCATATAATTACTGGGCAGAGTTATCGAAGAATAAAAAGTGTCTTATAATAGGAGGCTTTTCATTTTTTACTTTGGCAATGGCTGTTTTGTTTGTCCTTGTCAGGTTTAATTTAATCGATGCAGGTAAAAACGAAAATGATAAATTCCTGGCCAGGGGCGGAGGAGTCTTTAATAATATTAGATTTAAAATGGCGATATCCGGATTCAAACATATGATTGAAAATCCATTAGGTGGATGGGATGTCACTGTAGGTGATGTTGGAAATACCCACAACACTTGGCTTGAATACGGCAGGATTTATGATATATCGATATTCTGCCTGCTAGCCATTTTCCTGATTATTATTGTGACTAAAAGTATTCGCCTCTTGGCAAAACATGGATATAACAACGACATAGTATTTCTGCTTGTAGGCTCATATTTGTCGCTATTCATTTATTTTACAATGGAGCCTAATGGATTTTCTCAAAAGATAATCTCTCTGCCTTTCTTTCTCTTGTGTGGACTGGTTTCAGGATACCATAGAGTGATAAACAAGGTAGAAACTGAGGAGACCTTTGGCTGGGACTTGGGAATCTTGAACAAGACCAAGTATGCTGATATTCCTTTGGTTTTCCTTGCCGTAGGCCTGATTACAGTAATCTATATAGACTTTAGGGGTGGACGCTTGGACGTAGTTGAAAAGATGCTAATCCCTTTAGCCTGCTATTGTATAGGCAGATTCGTAAAGAGTGTAAAGGGAATGTATGTTATACTGACAGGTCTATGCGCGGGCCTTGCTATGTACACGTTTGTGATATCCAGAAATACAGAGTTTTTTTTGGCAGGATATGTTATTGAACCTTTCTCTGGAAACGTGGCTACGGCGGGGGTATTGTATATCCTTCTTATCCCACTGATTGCAGTTATCGTTGGAGGCATTTTTTATAAATGTAAACTGAAACTATTTGCCACGTCAGTTATCACAGTGGTTTTCTCACTTTTGCTTGGACTAAATGTAATCCGAGATGGCCGCATCCACAATATGATTGATGCAGTGCATATGCTAATTGTGCAGCCATGGGGCAGTTTTGAGATAAAATCTGCAGCAGATAATTCTTCCCATAATATGTGGCTGGATTATGGCAGAGATTATGGCATGACAGTTTTAGCCTTTTTGCTTTTATTTTTAGTTTCATCTGTGGTTAGCTTTATCATTTATATTTTAAAAACCAATACAAGCGGACCTATTCAATACATGATTATTGTCGCATACATATTAATAAACGAGATTTTTATGGTAGATGCAGTATTCTTTATCTATACTAAGTATTTTGCAATGGGCTTGATTGTATTGGGATTGATGCAGCAACTCTTTCAAGCAAACATGGAAAAGAGACGGTAGTTATAAAAAACTTTATTTTGCATCCTGTATAACTAATCAGAATTATGCATTGTAGCCGGATCACTTGAAAATCTTGATTTTACTGGTCTAGAGACGGTGCCGCTTCGTGTTGCACTTGAATCTATGTTTCACTAATAATAGAATTGTTGGTGAAACATAGATATTTAACATACACAATAGGTTGTGTGCATGAGTCTTTTGACACATGCTTAAATAAGGATAAAAATATATGAAAAAATATACACCTGAGGAATTACATAGGGCTATTAGTTCGGCAAAGAATCTGCCAGATTCCAAGCATTTAGAGGCGGTGGTTATTCCTAGAATAATGGCGGATTTTATTGGCATGCTTATGAAGGCAAAACCGGAGGAGACAGTGGAGGAGACCTATTACATTGAGGGGACAACAAATGGAATAATTCTCCAGGGAAAGAATAGGCAAATACTGTTTTTTGACATCAAATAAACAGGAGTCTTCGGGTATTTCATTTTAATCTCTAGGACCAATTCTAAAAAGATGACAAAATAATCCTAGTCGTCTATGTTGACCAACTTCATTTTTTAAAATATATTTCTAGATACAGTTTTGACTTAGGTTAAATAGCGGTTAACTTAAGTCTGCTTACAATTTCATATTTTTAGATTTTTGGTTATTAGGCCGACCACAAATCAACTATTTTTGGAGGATATCAAATGAAAAAAATGGGAAAACGCTTTTCCCGTGTCCTTGCTATTGGCATGTCTATTTCTATGCTTGCCACCATACCAGGACTGAGGAATGAGCTACTTCAGACAGAGGGCCTAGATCAAGTTCAGGCCGCTTCTACGGTTACACGCCAGTCGATTCATGATGGCGCAATATTACACGCATTTTGTTGGAATTTTAATACTATAAGAGAAAACATGGATGTGATTGCAGATGCTGGATACACTGCTGTTCAGACTTCTCCAATCAACGAATGTCTATCTACAAATCCAGGTCTCTATTGGAATTCGAGTGAAGGTCATTGGTACTATCATTATCAGCCTACAGACTGGACGATTGGAAACTACCAGTTGGGAAGCAGGGATGAGTTTAAGGCTATGTGTGATGAGGCTGACAAATTCGGAATAGGTATAATTGTAGATATTGATCCAAACCATACAACACCTACCTTTAGCCAAGTTAATCAAAATCTTTTGGATGCTGTTGGGGGCAGAGATAAGCTCTATCACATTGGCAGTGATGATACTTCTAAAGGCATGGATTACAGCGATAGAGTTTCTACCACCTACGATCCAATGGGTGGACTGCCAGATGTGGATACAGAAAATGAGGCCTTTCAGGAATATTTTTACGACTTCCTAGAGGATTGTATTAGATGCGGCGCTGATGGATTTAGAATTGATACTGCAAAGCATATTGCCCTGCCTGATGACCCAGTTCCTGCAACCTATGAGGGACAGGAGGATAGAAATACTTTCTATACCAACATGGTGCAAGAACTCAATGAGGAGGCTGACAAAGATTATGACGACCTTTTCGTATACGGAGAGGTGCTCCAGGGCTCAGGAGACAGATTGGCAGCATATCAAGAGTATATCGGTGGCACAACCGCCAGCGACTATGGCTCAAATATCAGGTCATCAGTTTCAAATGGCAGCGTGGCTGCAAACTTTATTTCCAGCTACAAGATTAACGATAACACTCAGGGAGAACGTACATATACAGCGGATTCTAACAAGTTGGTTACCTGGGTTGAGTCCCACGATAATTATATAAACGATGGTTCTTACAAGGTGGTAGATGATACTGAGGTTAAATTGGCCTGGGCAATCATTACTGCCAGAAAAGATGGTACGCCACTGTTTTTTGACAGACCGGCAAACAGTTCTGCCTCTAATGTGTATGGCGACAATGTCATAGGACCTATGGGCTCAGATATTTTCATGGACCCACAGGTAGTCGCAGTAAATAAATTCAGAACTGATATGGTTGGGGAAAATGAGAACTTGAGAAACCCTGAGGGCAACAATTCTGTTCTCCTTATTGAAAGAGGGGACAAGGGTCTGGTTATTGTAAACACTTCTGAGCAAGATGTTAACATTGATACACAGACCAATCTTGCAAATGGTTCATACATTGATGCTGTTGAGGGAAGCGAAGAAGTATTTATAGTAAAAGATAATGTAATTTCAGGCAAAGTCGCTGCCAAGTCAGTTGTAGTTTTAGACGAACCAACTGATGGCGACTATTCCCGGCTCTTTTTCCTTAACACAGGAGAGTGGGCAAGTGTCACAGCTCTTGTGGGTGATAATGCCTATACTTGCGATAATTGCGGTGGTGGTTGGTTCTCGGTTACTGTTCCGAAAAAGGAATTCAAAGTAACATTTACCAACGGCAAAGAAGGGGATGAAGAAGAAAAATCAAGCCAGTTTACCGTCACTGAGGAATCTGGCAGATACATGACTGGTAAAAGCAGCAAGGCCTACGACAGCAAGTCTGAAGCAGAAAATGAGGCTGGGCTAATTACAAAGTCAGTATATTTCTATAACGCTGAGGATTGGAACAATGTAAAGGCATATGGCTGGTATGAAGACGGCACTCAAATATTTGGAGGCTGGCCAGGTACAGGGGCTATTAATGAAGGCGACTATATCTGGAGAGCTGATGTAAAGATGTTTGAGGAGAAGCCATTTAACATCATCTTTAACAATGGAGACGGAATACAGACTAATGATTTGACAATCAATGATGAGAATATCTACATTGCCATCAGACCAGGTCAGACAGGCAGCAATCTAACTGCAGGCAAATATGAATCTATAGATGCGGCAAAGGATGATATTGGAATCTATACAGACAAGACCACTGTTTATTTTTATAATGCAGATGGATGGGATGAGGTATCTGTATATACCTGGGGCGCAGCCACAACTGGAGGCTGGCCAGGCACCTTGGCTGAGGATGAAGGAGATGGCTGGTGGAAATTGACTATAGATGCTGGCCCTTCTACAGATTTCAATATTATTTTCAATAATAATGGAAATGGTGCTCAAACTGGCAACCTTTTGGTTGATAGCATAAAAAAGGTTTATTTCGTAGGAGATGACAAATACGGCTCAAAGGATGAGGCAGCAGAAAGTTGGGCGCCTAAGACCTATAGGCCTATTTTCTACCATGATGAAAAGGAATGGGAAGAAGTATACGCCTATGTATATGGTGGCGATGACGGCGAATATAACAATGCCGCAGGCGGTTGGCCTGGCACCAAGATGACAGCCTTGGGTGATGGCTGGTACAC
>JAIKWH010000083.1 GCA_024684955.1 Pseudobutyrivibrio sp. | reverse complement strand
AAGGAAGCAAAGGCAAAGCGCAACAAGGAATTTACCCTGACAGGTCTCAAGGGAATGGATTTTGGCCAGTCAGAAATGACCTTCTATTATGACAGGACCTATAGTGACCAGATATACTATTGCGTATCAAATGATGCACTGGAAAATCAGATGTATAAGATGGTTATCTATTTCACCACGGCACGTTCGTCAAATATTCCACAAGTTTATCCGAATAAATACGAAGGAGCCCAGATGCTTTCTATATACAAGCATCCGTCACAGGCTGCCTGGTTTTTAAACAATTGGAAGGCCATTAGGGATGGACTAGAGGGCAAAATAGAGGAGGATACTCAAATAGGGGAAGCCCTAGCAGAATTTAATTTGTAGTATGAATAAACTTAGCAAAAAAGAAACAGAAGCATTTACAAAGGCATTTCTAGAGAGGGTGCCACTCCGTTGCACCAAGTGCAAGGGAAAGAATAAATATATAGGGGCAGGCAAGTATGAATGCTTTGACTGCGGCAATATTGATATAGACGATTTTGGCCTGGTAAAAGAGTACATTGATGAGCATGGGGCCACACCTGCTGTCATCATCAGCGATCACACAGGGGTGCCTGTAGACATTATCAATGCCATGTTAAAACAGGGCAGGTTGGAGATTCCTGAGGGCAGCCCAGTATATGCCAGATGCGAAACCTGTGGATGCAGTATCAAATATGGCCGTTTTTGCCCTGAATGCATGAAAAAAAAGACCGACAATCTAAAGGGCATATATTTTAACCCTGAGGTAGGAGAGAGGCCTAAATCAGAGGGAAAAAGGCAAAAGGATGCCAGAATGCATTTCCTAAACAATTTTGATAATAAGTAAAGGATTAATAAGACCGCTTAGGTCTTATTTTTTTGCTTTGTTACTTTAGTCTGTTAACACATTACCGCGCCGTGCTGACAAATGTACGCAGGTGGTGTACAATCCTTTTTGTTGTGTTTTTAATTGGAGAATAAAATGAAACAGATAATTAAGACAGCATTGATAGTGCTAATCGGAAATTTTTTCTATGCATTGGCTGTGGCTTTTTTTATTGAGCCGGCCCATCTTATCACAGGCGGGGGCACTGGTATGGCCCTATTCTTCCATCATATGTTTGGACTGCCTACTTCCACAGTGGTATTTATTATAAACACAGTTTTATTCATCATAGGGTGGAGGGCTATGGGACGACGCTTTGCGGCAAACACCCTGCTTTCTACATTCTGTCTGCCTGTATTTTTGGATATAGCAGAGAGGATTACAGCCTATGTGGAGCCTGTAGATGATATAGTGCTTTGTTCCATCTTTGGAGGCATAGCAATTGGAGCAAGCCTTGGCATAGTGATTCGCACCGGTGCATCCACTGGAGGAATGGATATTCCACCTATTCTTTTAAATAAATACTTTGGCCTTTCAATATCTAAAATGATGTGGGTATTTGATATTATCATTCTTTCTGTACAGGCTCTCTTTACAGACAAAAGCCTGGTATTATACGGCATCATTCTGGTTATCGTATACACTGTCACCCTAGACAAGATGCTTATTTTAGGCAAGGCAAGGACCCAGATTAAGATTGTCAGCAAGAAAAGTGAGGAAATCCGCAGGGCAATTTTGACGGATATAGATAGGGGCGTGACGGTTTTGTACGGCCGCACAGGCTATTTATCAAAGGATACAGAGATTACCCTTTCCATTGTTTCCACTCGAGAATTGGCAAAGGCAGAGGCTCTGGTCCACAGGATTGATCCAGAGGCATTTATAATTGTCAGCAGGGTGTCAGAGGTAAAGGGAAGAGGATTTTCTGAGCAAAAGAAATACTTATAAGAGTTAAATTAAATAATATAGTAAGAAAATGTGGATAAGCCTTGGCAAAAGAATGAAAATTGTCATGACTTATCCACATTTTTTTAAAAGCAGCCAAATACACTTACATACAATATTCTCTGATGCAAGAAATCTTGCGATGACTGCACTTTACCACAGTAAAGAGTTTTGGTACACTTATGGTAAATTGTCAGATAGGAGAGGGAGAAATGCCAGTATTTGATTTTAATGAAGAAGAAAAAGCAAAGGCATCTAAGGAGAGTAAATTAAGTACTTTTTCCTCAAATGCAGCTGAGGCTACAGAGGAAATGCCAATACTTTTGTTAGACAGCAAAAATGAGGAATTGCCAAATCACGTAGTAGGCATCTTTACCAATCCTATAGGGGGAGATTATTTTGAATACGATAGCAAGGAGGGGACCCGGTCCTTTGATATGCTAAAGGTGGATTCCAGATTTGTCAGTCTCTTTGGATGGCTGGGAGAAAACCACATTAGGGTAAGGCTTTCTGGAGTTAACACAGATGGGGGCTATGCAGTCCTGAAAATAAGGGAGGTTGCCACAGGAGATGGGGGCAAACTGTCAGGTCAGGATGGTTTCCTTCAATTTATGATAGAGCGACTATTTGCCAGCAATGCTCCATCAGAAGAAAAATTGTCGGAGGATGACACTGAGGATGGAGATGATATGAAACTAACATCCATCCAGTCTATCACCGATTTTATCACCTGCGCAGGCAGGACTTTCCCTGACAATATCAGATTGTGGGCCAGAAGAAATCTTGCAGTTGCAAAATCTGCAGAGGTTACTATAGAGGAGAGAAGGCATGCACAAAGAGCCCTTTCAATCATGACTTCTATCCAGTGGAAAAACGATTATTTTGAGGCTATTGACCCGGTGAAAGCAAGAAAGATTCTGGATGATGAATTGTATGGGCTGGAGTCTGTAAAGCAGAGGATTATGGAGACTGTAATCCAGGTAAACCGCACCCACACCCTGCCTAGCTATGGCCTGCTTTTGTGCGGACCAGCCGGAGTGGGAAAGTCTCAGATAGCCTATGCGGTGGCAAAGATTTTAAAGTTGCCTTGGACTACACTGGACATGTCCTCAATCAATGACCCGGAGCAGCTGACTGGCAGCTCTAGAGTTTATTCCAATGCAAAGCCTGGAATAATTATGGAGGCTTTTTCCAATGCAGGCACCAGCAACTTAGTATTCATTATTAATGAATTGGACAAGGCATCAAATGGCAGGGGAGGAGGAAACCCGGCAGATGTGCTCCTGACCCTCTTGGACAACCTGGGATTTACGGACAATTACATGGAGTGCATGATTCCTACCATGGGCGTATATCCAATTGCCACAGCCAATGTAAAGGCGGACATCTCGGCTCCTCTTATGTCTAGATTTGCGGTTATTGATATACCTGATTATTCTGTGGAGGAGAAGAAGGAGATATTTAGGAGATTCTCCCTGCCAAAGGTATTAAAGCGCATGGGCATGACAGAGGATGAGTGCATTGTCACTGAGGATGGCCTGGATGCTGTCATGGAAAAATATGTTATTAGCACAGGCATTAGAAATGTGGAGCAGGCAGCTGAGCACCTGGCGGCAAACGCTTTATTCCAGATAGAATCAGCGGGAGTTAAATCTGTTTCTTTTGACAGAAAAATGGTGGAAAATCTTTCCTAAAAACTATAGACAAAAACTGATTTTATGTGATACATTTCTATTGGAAATGAGATTCATTTCCCCAATTCTATTAACAATTCTAGAAAAACGAAAGGAGAGCAGCTATGGATAAATCGGACAGTCACGGTCGATTATTTTGCGACGAGGCATTTAACAAACAGTTCTTTAGCTGCCCTTCATTCAGATAGACGGGTTTTTTGTCACGGCAGTTAAATAATGTGCGTTAGATGTCATCGTCATTTTGCGGTGACTTTTTATTTGCCATTGTTTATTTTGGATTATGGAGACAAAGAATATCTTGGAGACAACAAAGGCGCAGGAGATTATGGAGTTAGTCACCTCTGGACTTTCTCCTGATGAGATTATTAACGCCTTGGACGATTATCATGACAGTGATATCGCCGATGCTTTCGAGTCCTTGGAGCCATCAGATAGAGCAAAACTCTATCGCGTCCTGGGACCGGAGCGACTATCAGAAATTTTCCCTTACATTGAGGATGTAGGTGATTACCTTGCAGAAATCACCCCAGAGCAGGCTGCTGACGTCCTGGAAAACATGGACGCCGATGATGCGGTTGACGCCTTGGAGGATATTGAGGATGATGAGGCCAGAGAGCAACTGATTTCTTTGATGGATACAGATGCATCTGCTGATGTCAGACTGATTTCTTCCTATGATGATGACGAGGTTGGTAGCATGATGACTACCAATTTCATTACTATCAAATCGGATTTCACAGTCAAGCAGGCCATGAGGTCTCTGATTTCTCAATCAAAAGAAAACGACAATATTAATACCATCTACGTAGAGGATGAAAACAACAAATACTTTGGTGCCATTGACCTGAGGGATTTGATTATTGCCAGAGATTACACTCCTTTGGATGATATCATCAGTCACTCTTATCCTAGCATTAGAGCAGATGCTGATATTTCAGATTCTATCGAGATGCTAAAAGATTACGGAGAGGATTCTATTCCTGTCCTAAATCCAAATGACGAGGTAATCGGTATTATCACACCACAGGATATCATTGAGGCTGTGGATGATGAGATGGGTGAAGACTATGCTAAGTTGGCTGGTTTGACCGCAGAGGAAGACCTGGACGAAAAACTCATAGAGTCCATCAAAAAGCGTATACCTTGGCTTATTCTTTTGCTTTTACTGGGCTTCATTACCAGTACTGTAATAGGAGTCTTTGACGTAGTTATTGCCAATATGGCAGTGCTGGTTATTTTCCAGACCATGATACTTGGTATGTCTGGTAATGTAGGGACCCAGTCCCTGGCGGTTACCATCCGAGTTCTCATGGATGAAAATGTATCCGGCAAAGAAAAATTCGCATTTGTTATGAAGGAGATGAGGGTAGGAGCCACCAACGGTCTTATTATTGGTTCCTTTGCCTTTGTATTTGTGGCAATTTATTTGCATGTGGCAAAGGCATATCTCTGGGCACAAGCCTTTGAGATATCTTCCATTGTAGGCTTGGCCTTGCTTATAGCAATGATGGTTTCATCACTGGTGGGTTCAATCATTCCTATGTTCTTCCACAAAATTAAGGTGGACCCAGCTGTGGCTTCCGGCCCACTGATTACCACAATGAATGACATGGTGGCCATTGTTACCTACTATGGCCTGGCAGGAGTTTTACTACTAGGTAGAATGTAAATGCAAAAGGGGTGCAGCTATGAAAATACTTGACTTTGGTTCTTTGAATCTCGACTATGTCTACAGCCTTGATCACATGGTCAAGGAGGGGGAGACCATCCTGGCAAGTGATGTAAAAATCAATTTAGGAGGCAAGGGTTTTAACCAGGCGGTGGCCCTGGCCAGGGCAGGTGTGCCTGTCTATATGGCCGGTCTCGTTGGCGAGGAGGGTTTGGACTTTTATGACAAGGGTCAGGAGTTCGGTATTGATACAAGACATATCAAAACCGTCACTGGCAGGTGTGGCCACACCATTATCCAGGTGGATAAGGAGGGCAATAATTCCATCATATTATATGGTGGTGCCAACCAGAAAAACTCAAGGGATTATGTGGACAAAGTCCTGGCGGATTTTGATGCTGGTGACATCTTAGTGCTGCAGAATGAAATAAATGAGCTACCTTATATTATTGATTCTGCCTTTGCAAAGGGCATGACAATAGTTTTAAATCCTTCCCCTGTAGGCAGGATTATGGAAGAGTGCGATTTGGGCAAGGTGGCAGTCTTTATTTTAAACGAGACTGAGGGACAGCAGATCACTGGAGGCACCACTCCTACAGCCATTGTATCGGCCATGGATGCATCTTTTGCCAATGCAAAAATTGTCCTTACCCTGGGCAAGAGTGGGGCTATTTATCACCACGGTGATGAAGAATATTATCAGGCCGCCTTTGATGTGGAGGCAGTGGATACCACAGCAGCCGGCGATACCTTTACCGGATTTTTTGTGGCAGGTCTTCTAAAAAAGATTCCTGTAAAGGACAACCTGGCTATCAGCGCAAAGGCAGCAGCTCTGGCTGTGACCAAGGATGGGGCGGCAGCCTCTATTCCATTTATGTCAGAGGTCGAATTGTTTAACCCATAATGATTAAAACTGGCAAGACTTGCCAGTTTTTTTATTACATGAAATAACTATATCTTGGGTTCTTTCACAAAAAAAACACCAAATATTTGTGGCGTGACAAGCTAATATAGGGTAAAATTAAATTGTCAGACAACTACTTATTTGCTTTATCAAGTGGTTGAAAATTAAATACGAGGAGCGTGATCCCTATGAAGAAAAACTACGTACTTGACACCAACATCCTGATTCATTGCCCTTCTGCTCTGTTTGGTTTTGATGATAATAATGTAATTATTACCACTACAACCTTGCAGGAACTGGATTCTAAAAAGACAGCCTATGCAGAAGTTGGTTATGGAGCACGAGAGACTATTAGAAACATCGAGTCAATCGAGGGAGATTATGCAAAGGGGGTTATGATGCCAAACGGCGGTACCTTTATTATCGCCAAAGAATCGGAATTCAAAAAACTGGTTCCAGTTGAATTTTCCTTAGATAGGCCAGACAACAGAATAATTAACGGAGTATTAGGCATTGCCGAGGCTTCAGAGTTGGAGACGATACTTGTCACCAATGATATTTCAATGAGAATTAATGCCACTATGTGTGGCTGTGTTGTTCAAGGTTATCACAATGAGATGATTGTGGACAACGAGAATTATACAGGCAGACGGGAGATTGGACTTGAGGATGTAGAAAGCCCATTTAACAAGGGGTTCATCCCTAATGAATTTGGCGTCTGCAAGGAAGGCAGCAATTCTGCAATCTATACCTTTAAAGAGGACGGATGGCATCTCCTAAAGGATAGGGATTATTACACCCCATATTGCCAGCCTAGAAATGTAGGCCAGAGATTTGCCCTCTATTCATTATTACAGAGCCCAGATGAGATTCCTCTGGTTATTTTAAAGGGCTCCGCTGGTACAGCAAAGACATTTCTTTCTTTGGCAGCAGGTCTTCATGGTTATTATCACAACGGATACGACAGAATCATGATTACCAGGTCAAACACCCTGTCAGACAATGACCTAGGATTTTTGCCTGGTGATTTGGAAGAAAAAATGACTCCACTTATTGCCCCATTCATGGACAACCTCCAGGTGCTATTAAAGGGACAAAACGAGGAGAAGGAGCAGATCAAGATACAGATAGAGGATATGTTTGAAACAGGTATTTTGGAGATATGTTCTCTGGCATATATGAGAGGTCGTTCCCTTGTTAATTCCTTCATTATAGTAGATGAGGCTCAAAACTGTACCATTGGTCAGATTCTCGAGATAATCACAAGGGCAGGCAAGGGCTCAAAGGTGGTTCTTTTGGGAGACCCTGACCAGATTGATTCTCCAAAACTTGATAGAAAAAATAATGGTTTATCCTTTGCTGCTGAGAGAATGAAGGGATCAGCCCTCTGTGCTCAGCTTACCTTTGATGAGTCAGAGACGGTTAGGTCTGCACTGGCTGCTGAGGGAGCAAAGAGGTTGGTTGTTAAATAAGCTTTTTTAAAGGTTCATTTTATGATTTCCTCCTTTGACCAGGTCAGATAAGTCTGGCCTGGTTTTTAATTTAGTACACTGTACTACTTGTAATAATACAACCCAAGAAATATACTGTAATCAAAAGGAAATTGATAAAAAAACATCAATCTGAAATATGGAGGTTTTCATATTATGAAAAAACGTGTATTTGTTTTGAGTTTAATAGCAGCCCTTTCCCTGACTAATATTTTTGCCTGCGGCAAAAAAGAGGAGGTGGAGGAAAAGCCTGCTCCGGTAGAGGAAGAAAAAACTGAGGAGGTGGTGGAGGAGACATATCCTACCACAGTGCCAGAATATGCCGAGACATCTATAGAGCATGAGGGGGACACTACATATTTTGATGGTGGCCTTCAGTTTGTGCAGATTACTGACAGCGACCATCCTGCCCTTTCTGATGCAGTAAATGCGGCTTTTCAGGACCTGCTTACAAAATACAATGATACAGCTGAAATGTATGAGGAGGATTCTAAGGAATTCAATGAGGAGATGAATTCCTATGAGGAGGAATCTGAGGAGGAATCTGAGGAGGAGTCTGAGGAGGAATTCCAGGAGGAGCCTTATATTTATCAATACTACTATAATATTACTACTGAGGTAACCAGATGTGATGAGGATATTTTCAGCGTCATGGTTGTGGAGGAGATGTATGCGGGTGGTGCCCATGGAGGTATGGTTTACCACGGCTTTACCTTTGACTCAAAGACAGGACAGTCCCTGGAAAATAAAGAAATAGTCCCTGATACAACAGATCTTTCTGAATATATCCTGAGCATGATTGATAAGGGTGCTGATGATGTTAAAGAAGCTCTTTATCCAGAATACAAAGAAAATATAAATCAAAGTTTTACAGAGTACTATGATGTGATGGGGATGTGGCTGGACGAGAGAGGTGTTGTTGTAGCCTTCCAGCAATACGATATTGCCCCATATGCTGCAGGACCATTCTTTTTCACAGTTCCTTACACTATGATTGAGACCTTTAATCCGGAATATATTCCTGCATCAAGTTCATTTATCAGTTTTACACTTAATTATGTGGGTGTGGCTGACATGGTGGAAATCGACGACAATGGAAAGTTTACAACTATCTATGGCCACAATAATTATGACAGTGAGACTGGCTTTTATACATATACTGCCTATGTGGGAGAGGAAACCATCAATATAGATGATGTGGGCTATTACAATTTTGATGCCTATTATACAAAGTCAAATGGTCATAGTTTCCTATTTATAGATGGCAGATCTGACAATGATATGGCTACTACATACGTGTATCAGTTGGATGGTGGCGTTAAAAAGATAGATACCATGGAGGGCTTAGGTGTAGGAGAGATTGAGGATGGACAGGTTAACATGACAAGCAGAATAGATGTCCTTAGCACCTGGACTGCCAGCCAGCTTTATTCTTATGATGCTAATGGTCTTGCCCAGGTAGATGACATATACAAAATCGATAACAATCCAAACCAGGCACTGTTTCCTCAAGGGCTTAAACTTATGCAGCCACTAGAATATTCTACCGATAAGGATGATTTTTCTGTTACATCTACAATTGAGGCTGGCACTCTTATATATCCGATTACTTATATAGAAGGAGAAGAGAATATATTAGAGTTTGTTACTGAGGATGGAGTGGATGGATTCATTACCTTCGAAATCATGGAAGATGGTATAACTCACAGCATAAATGGTGTCAGCGAGTACGATTTATTCGAAACGTTATATTATGCAGGGTAAATGAAAAACTGACAATTTCTATAATGTACAAAAAGTGATAAAAAGATTCAAACAGAAATGACAATGTGCTGAAAATTGTATATTATTTGTGATTTCTATTGCGGTTTCAAATTTAGGCCTATATAATTCATACTACCTTAATTCGTGGATTTTCGTTGTTTTTTATGAAAGGAATATATATGAAACGCAACAAAAAATTAGTAGGACACATTTTAGTTATTTCATCTCTCGCAGCAGTTATCATGGCAGTCGTTTTAACTGTTACCGGAATCTTCTTTATTAGAAAAGCATATTATGATTCCTTTGCTGAGGAACTATACACTGCAGCCCTTATGGTGCAGGATCAGTTTAATACAATGTATCCAGGTGTTTTGGCTTTGGATGCTGATGGTAATCTTACAAAAGGAAATGTACAGGTTCATGATCGTTTCCAGCTTAAACTTGATGAGTTGGCATCAGAGACTGGAATGTCATTTACAATCTTTTATGGAGACACCAGATATATCACAACATTGTTTGATGAGACAGGGGCTAGATTAGAGGGCAGCCAGGCATCAGCAACAGTTGTGGATGCAGTTTTAAATAATGGCCAGACATACCTTGCAACAGACCTAGTTATTGCTGGCAAGGATTATTATGCTTATTACCTTCCTATGTTTGATGGTAACTGGCAGCCAGTTGGTATGGTTTTCGTAGGCCATGACACAACAATGGTTGAAAAAAATCTTATGAGCGCAGCCCTTATTATGGGTGGAGCACTTTTATTATTTATCGCCGTAGTTGCATTCCTTGGAATTCGCATGATTCGCAAGTCGGACAAGGCTATTGGAGATATTGTTAATGGTCTTAAAAAATTGGAAGATGGCCAGTTGGTATTTAGAATCTCAGACGATACATTTAACCGTGCTGATGAGCTGGGTGTCATTGCATCTAGTTCTGCAGAGCTCAGAGACAAACTGCAGGATGTTATTCAGACAAGTATTGACCTTTCTAACAGGGTTACAAAGTCAGGTGAAAACCTTTCTAACTCTGCAGATACAGCCAGCCATGTTGCTGATCAGGTTTCAAATGCTGTAGAGGATATTAGTAGAGGGGCTGTTTCTCAGGCTGAAAATGTTGAGTCATCACTTCAGAATACTATGCAGATGGGTGATAGCATTGACGATATCAATGAAAATGTTGATGGGCTTTCAAATGCTGCCACAGAAATGCTTAACGGTGCTAATCGTACAGTAGATGCCCTTAATAATCTTATGAGTCAGAACGAAGAAGTTATTTCTTCAATGAAGGAAATTGACAATACTATTAGAAACACTCATGAATCTGTCAAGGAAATTGAGTCTGCTTCTAATATTATTACCCAGATTTCTGACCAGACAAACTTGCTTTCTCTCAATGCTTCCATTGAGGCTGCAAGAGCAGGAGAGGCTGGAAAGGGATTCGCAGTTGTTGCATCTGAGATTGGTAGCCTTGCTGTTCAGTCTAAGGAGGCAGCGGTTACAATCAATGCTATTGTAGCAAACCTTGTATCCCAGTCAGAGCAGAGTGTGGACACTCTTGCTAGATTAAACGAAGAGTTTGAGACACAGAATGAAAAACTTAACGGCACCAAGTCTGATATGGACGAAGTAGTTGTTAATGTTAACAGTGTTGATGAGAGATCTAAGGCTATTGCTGAAAAGCTTATCCAACTTAATTCTCTCAAAAAGTCATTCAACGATATTATCTCTGAACTTTCAGCAATCTCTCAGCAGAATGCTGCATCTTCACAGGAGACAAACGCTTCCATGGAAGAGTTGAATGCTACATTCTCAATTATTAATGAGTCAGCCCTTGAACTTAAGCAGTTGGCTGAAAGACTTAATGAAAAGATTAACTTCTTCAATATCCAGGAAGGTGATAATGAACCTACTTTGGAAGTGGCAGAAGGCGCTGAGGCTGTAGAGGCTACAGAGACTACAGAGACTGCAGTAGAAGAGTCTGCTACTAGCGAGGAAACAGCAGAAGAGGCTTAATAAAAAAATAGTAATCAAAGTTAATTATCCCTCCGGGACTTTTATCCCGGAGGGATTTTTGGTGTCCTTAAATTGGTACATAGCCCTGGTCTATTATAAGAATGTGCAAAGCACATTGGATAATAGATTGGAAGAATAGAGAGGTGCTAATTATGAAAGGATACCTTATTTCAACTGGATATATGGGACTTGTAGATGGGAATTATGAATTGTTTGCTACTGAGGATGAGTATTATGAGTACATGGCCGCTTAAAAAGGCTACATTTCTTGCCTGGATTCTGTTATAATTTCCAAAGAATAAGGAGATTATTATGCGGATAGGAACAGGTTACGACGTACATAAATTAGTAGAAGGCCGCAAGCTTATTATTGGCGGCGTTACAATTGAACATTCCCTTGGGCTTTTAGGACATTCTGATGCAGACGTGTTACTACATGCCATTGCAGATGCAGTCCTTGGAGCAGCGGGGCTAAAGGATATTGGAGCCCATTTCCCTGATACTGATCCTCAGTACAAGGGTATATCATCAATGGTTCTCTTAGAAAAGGTTAGAGACCTTGTTATGGAAAAGGGTTATGTGGTAGGCAATGTTGATGCCACAGTTATCGCCCAGGCCCCAAAGCTTCGTCCTTATATAGAGGAGATGGAAAAGAATGTTGCCGCTTGTCTTGGCATAGATGTGGACCAGGTCAATATCAAGGCTACCACAGAGGAGCACCTTGGATTCACAGGTAGAGAAGAGGGTATTTCCTCTCAGGCAGTTTGTTTACTTTATGATATGTATGATAGCAGCAACGTTGTATACGACTCAGATAGGTCATGTTCCTCCTGTCCAGGCTGTAGCAAACAATAATAAAGCATTTAGAATATGATACATAAATAATAGGAGATGTTATGGCTAACAAATTTACTTTTTATAATACACTTTCAAGAACAATAGAAGAATTCAAACCAAATGAGGAGGGCAAGGTTGCTATGTACACCTGCGGCCCTACCGTTTATCACTTTGCCCACATTGGAAATATCCGCACATACATTATGCAGGATGTTTTAATCAAGTCTTTAGAATACGCTGGATATGAAGTAAAGCGTGTTATGAATATTACTGACGTAGGACACCTTTCCTCAGATGCTGATACAGGCGAGGACAAGATGGTGGCTGGTGCTAAAAGAGAGCACAAGACGGTTATGGAGATTGCCCAGTATTATACAGATGCTTTTTTTAAAGACTTTGATGCTGTTGGCAACAAGAGACCTGATGTGGTAGAGCCTGCTACCAATTGCATTACAGACTTTATCGAGATGGTTGAGACCCTCCTTGAAAAAGGCTATGCATATGTTGCCGGAGGCAATGTATATTTTGATACTAGCAAATTAGATGACTACTATGTATTCTCATCAGCAGTGGAAAAAGAGCAGCTGGCTGTTGGAGTTCGCGATGATGTAGAAGAGGATTCTAATAAAAAGAACAAGACAGACTTTGTCCTTTGGTTTACAAAGTCAAAGTTTGAGGACCAGGCTTTAAAGTGGGAGAGCCCTTGGGGAGAGGGATATCCAGGATGGCATATTGAGTGCTCTTGCATTTCAAAGAGACATTTAGGGGAATACCTGGATATTCACTGCGGCGGTGTGGACAATATTTTCCCACACCACACCAATGAGATTGCCCAGTCTGAGGCCTATTTTGGACACAAATGGTGCAACTACTGGTTCCACAGCAATCACCTTAATGACCAGTCCGGCAAGATGTCAAAATCTAAGGGAGCAATCCTTACAGTATCCCTCCTTCAGGAAAAGGGATATGACCCACTGGTATATAGGTTCTTCTGCTTGCAGTCACATTATCGCAAGCCATTAGTATTTTCTTATGACAATTTGGACAACGCTCTTCAGGCATACAACAAACTGGTAAAGAGAGTTTCAGAACTTAAGGCTGATGGAGAAGTAGATGGGGCTGTTAAGGCTGAATTTGAGGCAAAGTTTTTAGAGGCTGTTTCAAATGACCTTAATACCTCTATGGCTATTACAGTCCTTTATGATGCTCTAAAGGCAGATACAAACGATGCAACAAAACTGGCCCTGGTTGATAGTTTTGACAAGGTCCTTTCCCTTGATTTGATCAACCATGCTGCAACTCTTGCAGAGGCTGGTACATCTGTAGATTCAGATTT
Organism: Pseudobutyrivibrio sp.; assembly: GCA_024684955.1. Taxonomy (GTDB): domain Bacteria; phylum Bacillota; class Clostridia; order Lachnospirales; family Lachnospiraceae; genus Pseudobutyrivibrio. The sequence continues at coordinate 7,155 of JAIKWH010000083.1, read as the reverse complement.
GGAAGCATTTATCAATGATGCTATTGCCCGTCGTGCAGAGGCTAAAAAGGCAAAGGATTTTGCTACTGCTGATGCTATCAGAGATGAACTTTTGGCAAAGGGAGTTGAGATTAAGGATACCCGAGAGGGAGTTGTATGGACTCTGGTTTAAATGAATATTTAAATGGGAAATTTGATATAGAAAAAAAGGACATTAGGACCTATTCACCCCTGACCCTTGCCTACATTGGGGATGCCATATTTGATGTTATTATCAGGTCGATTTTGGTAAACAAGGGAAACACAGCAGTCAACAAATTGCATCAGAGGGCTAGTTCTATTGTCAAAGCTCCTACCCAGGCCGCCATGGCAAATGCTCTCATGGACGAATTTACAGAAACTGAGCAGGACTGGTATAGGAGAGGCCGTAATTCAAAGCCCCACACCAAGGCTAAAAACGCATCTACTATGGACTATTTAGAGGCCACAGGTTTTGAGGCGGTCATAGGCTATCTCTATTTGACAGAGCAGATGGATAGGATATGCGACCTGGTATCAAAGGGTATTGCAGCCTTGGGATTGGATATCCTAGAGGATTAGTTTTTAATAAATGAGCCAAATGGCAAAGATTTAGAAAGAGTTATTATGGAAGAAAGTAGAATTGTAGAAGGAAGAAATGCTGTATTGGAGGCCTTTAGGTCAGGCAAAACTGTTGACAAACTTTTTGTTTTAGATGGCTGCAAGGATGGACCAGTACAGACAATTCTCAGAGAGGCAAAAAAGAGCAAGGATACAGTTCTTTCCTTTGTTAAAAAGGAGAGATTGGACCAGTTGTCTGAGACAGGCAAGCACCAAGGGGTCCTGGCTTATGTTGCCTCATACGATTATGTAGAGATAGACGATATTATGGCAGCAGCTGCAGCCAAGGGACAGGATCCTTTTGTGATTTTTTTGGATGACATTGAGGATCCACACAATCTGGGAGCCATTATTAGGACTGCAAACCAGGCTGGGGCCCACGGGGTTGTTATCCCAAAGCACAGGGCAGTTGGCCTGACAGCCACAGTGGCAAAGGCATCTGCAGGGGCGATTAATTACACTCCGGTTGCAAAGGTTACAAACATTTCCAAGACCATGGAAGAATTAAAAGCCAAGGGAATGTGGTTTGTATGTGCTGACATGGGTGGCACAGAAATGTACAAACTGAATCTGACAGGACCAATTGGTCTTGTTATTGGAAACGAGGGACATGGTGTTTCCCAACTTGTTAAAAAGAATTGTGACATGATTGCCTCAATTCCTATGTTTGGAGATATTGATTCCCTTAATGCATCTGTAGCATGTGGTGTATTAGCATACGAGGTCGTTAGACAGAGATTAAATAATCAATGATTGATAAATTTGCTGATAAGTCAGACGAAGAGCTGGTGGCAGCCTACAAAAATGGAGATGCCTCAGTGTTAAACTACATCTGTGAAAAGTACAAGCCCCTGGTTTTAAAGACCTCCAAGAAATATTTTCTTGTGGGTGGAGAAAACGAGGATTTGATCCAAGAGGGGATGATTGGCTTGTTTTCGAGTCTGGGAGATTATGATACCTCCTCTGAGGTTACCTTTTTTCACTTTGCCCAAATGTGTATAGACCGGCAGATGATAAAGGCTATAGAGGCCAGCAACAGAAAAAAGCATTCTCCTTTAAATGGATATCTATCTATTTATGATGAAGAGGGAGATGAGTTTGTAGATTCTGCTTCATCAAATGATGATCCTGCGGAAATGATTATAGAGCAGGAGAATACATCGGGCCTTGTAGATAGGTTAAAAGAGGCTTTATCCCCTATGGAAAAGCAGGTATTTGACCTATATATGTTGGACTATGACTATAAAGAAATAGCCAAGGCTTTAAACAAAAGCGAAAAGTCTATAGACAACACTCTCACCAGAATAAAAAATAAAGCAAAGAATTTATAAAAGCCTGAGCCTTCCTATAAAGGAAAGGCCTCAGGCTTTCTGTTTTTATATACTGCAAATTCTTTATATCCAATTCCTAAAAGCATTTCTTTTATCATGTCAAACTCATAGGCAATGCCAGTTGGATTGTGGGCATCTGCCCCAAGGGTGATTAACTTTCCACCTAATTCTTTATATCTTTTTATTATGTCAGCAGATGGGTTAGGGTCAGGCATGCCCTTTCTAAGCCCGCCGGAATTGATTTCCAGGGCCTTGTCCATCCTTATGATTTGTATTAGGATTTCGTCTACCAACTCCTTGTATGGCCTGTAGGTGTCAGCCTTTAATAGAGGGTCAGGAGAGTAGCGGAATACATAATCCAAGTGGCCTAGGCTATCAAAATCTGTAAAGGAATTAATATTCTCCAGAATGGATTCATAGTAGCGAACCAACTTTTGTTGTGGCTTGCCTTGCCAAAAGTCATCAAAATATGGGTCAATCTTGTCCACAAGATGGGTGCTGCCAATGATAAAGTCATAGTCATATTCGTGGACTATGCGATCACACTCTTTGGCGATTTGAGGCTGGATTCCAACTTCCATTCCCACTAGGATGGTAAAGTCTGGGGTGGAGTTTTCCTCGGCCAGTTTTTTTAGTGTAGGATAGTAGTTTTTTAAATCCAGGTCAAAGAAACCATATTTGCTTGGATAATCCAAATCCAAATGGTCAGTAAAGGTAATGCCGCAAAGGCCCAAGGCCCTGGCGGCATTAATCATTTGGATTGCTGGAGTATCGCTGTCGCCGGAAAAACTACTATGCATGTGGTTATCCCAAAACATTGCTTACCTCCATTTTATTAATCATCATCTGAAATTCTGTCTTCGATTGAAATGTATTTTTTGTGAGGGCAAACAGTCATATATGCAGGACGCATAATCTTGCCCTTGTGGCAAATTTCCTCCATTCTGTGAGCAGACCAGCCGGCAATACGGGCAATGGCAAAGATAGGAGTAAACAACTCTGAAGGAATGCCAAGCATCTGATATACAAAGCCAGAGTAGAAGTCCACATTAGGGGAAACACCCTTGTAGATTTTTCTCTCCTCGGCAATTATCTCTGGAGCCAAGCGGGCAACCAACTCATAAAGCTGATATTCTTTTTCCATGCCCTTTTCAACAGCAAGCTCTTCTACAAAGGAATGGAAGGTCATGGCACGTGGGTCAGATACTGAATAGATGGCGTGACCCATACCATAGATAAGACCGGCACCATCAAAGGCCTCTCCGTGGAGCAACTTTCTCAGGTATTCTCCAACCTCAGTCTCATCTGTCCAATCATTTAAGACATTTTTCATCTCGTCAAACATCTTTACGACCTTGATATTGGCACCACCGTGCTTTGGACCCTTTAGGGAGCCTAAGGCAGCAGCGATTGCTGAATAGGTGTCGGTGCCTGAGGATGAAACCAGGTGAGTGGTGAAGGTGGAGTTGTTACCGCCACCGTGCTCCATGTGAAGCATAAGAGCAACATCAAGAAGCTTTGCCTCTAGTGGAGAAAATTTGCTATCTGGTCTAAGGCAGTGGAGAATATTCTCCGCTGTAGAATAATCTGGTCTAGGCTGGTGAATGATCAGAGAAGCATCATTATAATAGTAGTCGTAGGCCGCATATCCATACACGGAAAGCAGTGGGAACATGGCAATGAGTTGCAAGCACTGACGTAAAACATTTGACTCTGATGTATCATCAGCATATTCATCATAAGAATAAAGATTAAGCACTGACCTTGCCAGGGAATTCATCATGTCCTTTGATGGTTTTTTCATAATAATATCTCTGACAAAGTTTGGTGGCAGGCTCCTGTATGATGCCAGGATGCTTTTGAATTCTTCCAACTGTGGTGCAGTAGGAAGGGAACCAAACAGGAGAAGGTAGGTGCATTCTTCAAAACCAAAGTGCTGCTCCTCTGGAAGGTTTTTAACCAAATCCTGGACGTTGTAACCTCTGTAGAAAAGCTGTCCAGGGGCTGGTACCTCAACGCCGTCAACAAACTTTTTTGAGTTAACCTCTGAGATTTCGGTAATACCTACAAGTACACCTCTACCATTTAAATCTCTAAGTCCACGCTTCACATCATAGGTGGTGTATAGTTCAGGATCAATATATGAGGATTTTTTGGATAGTTGAGCTAGTCTCTCTAATTTAGGAGTGACTTGGCTATAATTAATGTCCGACATAATTTTCCTCCTTGGTGCATGCGTCTGTGACGCACAAATGTCTTTTGGCACTTTACTGCGCTAAATCGCATTTTTATAAGTTTATCATAACTCTACGCCATTATACAATAAAAAATAGCACATTTTTGCCTTTAAAATAGGGAAAGAAATGAGCATATTTTAAAAAAAGAATTTTACTACATTATAATATAGAATAGGATAGGATAAATTGTATGGATTTAGGAACAATTTTTACTCCAAAAGATTGACATAAAAATGACGAATAATTAGAATGATAACTAGGAAAAATTAGTCTTCAACCCGACAGGGTTGCTAATAAAATATGAAAGAAAGAGGTAAAGAAATGGCTAAAGTTGATTTGACAAAGTATGGCATCACAGGCGTGACAGAGGTTGTTTACAATCCTTCTTACGACGAACTCTACAAAGAGGAAATGAGACCAGAACTGACAGGATACGACAAAGGACAGGAGACAGAACTTGGTGCAGTTAACGTTATGACAGGTATCTACACTGGTCGTTCTCCTAAGGACAAGTTCATCGTTATGGATGACAGGTCAAAGGACACAGTATGGTGGACAACACCTGAGTATCCAAATGATAACCACCCAGCATCACAGGCAGCATGGGACGCTTGCAAGAAACTTGCTGTTCAGGAACTTTCTGGAAAGAAACTTTATGTAGTAGATGGTTTCTGCGGTGCTAATGAGGGAACACGTCTTGCTGTTCGTTTCATTATGGAAGTTGCTTGGCAGGCACATTTCGTTAGAAATATGTTCATCAAGCCTACAGCAGAAGAGGAAGCAAACTTCGAGCCAAACTTCGTAGTTTATACAGCATCAAAGGCAAAGGTAGATAATTACAAAGAGCTTGGTCTCAACTCTGAGACAGCAGTTCTCTTTAATGTATCTAGCCGCGAGCAGGTTATCCTGAACACATGGTACGGCGGCGAGATGAAGAAGGGTATGTTCTCTATGCAGAATTACTTCCTTCCATTGCAGGGTATGGCTTCTATGCACTGCTCAGCTAACACAGATATGGACGGAAAGCACACAGCTATTTTCTTTGGTCTTTCTGGTACAGGTAAGACAACACTTTCTACAGATCCTAAGCGTCTCCTTATCGGTGATGATGAGCACGGCTGGGATGACAACGGAGTATTCAACTTGGAGGGTGGATGCTACGCAAAGGTTATCGGTCTTGACAAAGAGTCTGAGCCTGATATCTACAATGCTATCAGAAAGAACGCTCTTCTTGAGAACGTTACTGTAGCAGCAGACGGAAAGATCGATTTTGATGATAAGAGCGTTACAGAGAATACTCGTGTATCTTATCCAATCAACCACATTGAGAATATCGTACAGAAGGTTAACCCTGTTTCTGCAGGTCCTGATGCAAAGAATGTTATCTTCCTTTCTGCAGATGCATTCGGAGTACTTCCTCCGGTATCAATCCTTACACCTGAGCAGACACAGTACTACTTCCTTTCAGGATTCACAGCTAAGCTTGCTGGTACTGAGCGTGGAATCACAGAACCCACACCTACATTCTCAGCTTGCTTTGGTCAAGCATTCCTTGAACTTCATCCTACAAAGTACGGTGAAGAGCTTGTTAAGAAGATGCAGAAGTCTGGTGCTAAGGCTTACCTCGTTAACACAGGTTGGAACGGCACAGGCAAGCGTATTTCCATCAAGGATACTCGTGGAATCATCGATGCAATCCTTAATGGCGATGTAAACAAGGCTGAGACCAAGAAGATCCCGATCTTCGATTTTGAAGTTCCTACATCACTTCCGGGTGTTGATCCTGCAATCCTTGATCCTCGTGATACATATGCAGATGCTTCTGAGTGGGAAGCTAAGGCTAAGGATCTTGCTGAGAGATTCACAAAGAACTTCAAGAAGTATGAAGGCAACGACGCAGGTAAGGCTCTTGTAGCTGCTGGTCCTAAGCTTTGATATTTAAAGTTCAATTATAAGCTATAATTTAAAAGAGACGATTCATTTTGAATCGTCTCTTTTTTGTTATAATAACTTTTTCATATATGCGTCATTGCATCATCTTATAGTTATATATCTGTCATGATCTCTTGTTACGGCTTTGACCTTAGCCTTATGTAATCCTATGGTCTCCATAGTTGAGCAATACTTATCAGCCAGGGTTACTATCCAAGCCTCCCTGCAAAGAGGTGGAACTACCGTCAAAGGCCACATATGCTTCTTTATTATGTCCTTCTCCCTATCTGTAAGGATAAAGTCCCTAGAGGCATTTTTAAGGGCCGTAGAGGGGTGGAAAAAGCCATGAAGCTTTGGATGTAGATTTCCCTTATCTTTACCGTCTATATGCCAATCATATAGAAAATAATCATGCAAAAGGGCACCTCTGACTAACTCTCTCTCATTGCATTTCGCGTGTAAAAAACTGTTAATCCTAAGTGCTCGTTCAGCTACGTTAATGCTGTGTTCGTATACAGTCATGTTTCCATGCTGTATAAAATCAAATGACTTCTTAAATCTCTTGGATATTAGAATCTCATTTCCGTGCTGTTCCAGTATTTCTTTAATTCTCTTATGTCTCTCATGTCGTGTCATATATAGAACCTCAGACGTATTATATCACGATTTTTCTTAAATTGGTTTTAAAAAAGGGTAAAAAAAGATGCCTAGACTCGGAATCGAACCAAGGACACGAGGATTTTCAGTCCTCTGCTCTACCAACTGAGCTATCTAGGCAAATGAGTAGCGGGGACAGGATTTGAACCTATGACCTTCGGGTTATGAGCCCGACGAGCTTCCAGACTGCTCCACCCCGCGATATTCAATTGAATGGATGGCGGTGGATTCGAACCACCGAAGCAATTTGCAGCAGATTTACAGTCTGTCCCCTTTGGCCACTCGGGAAGCCATCCATATAAAGAGCCGATGAGCGGACTCGAACCGTTAACCTGCTGATTACAAATCAGCTGCTCTGCCAATTGAGCCACATCGGCTTA
>JAIKWH010000009.1 GCA_024684955.1 Pseudobutyrivibrio sp. | reverse complement strand
TAACCACCGGCATATACATATCTATCCTGACTATTTACTGCTGAAAGGGTTGCGGTTATTGGAATCCATGTTCCTATATCATCAGAAGTAACCTCATATGAAACATTTGCTGTGGCAACTTTAGTTCCTGCTGTAGGATTATCTTCGTCACAGTTGATGTAGGAATCAACTGTAAATGATCCACTTCCAATTTCATCCCCGTATACATAGAATTGGACTGTCTCCACTCTAGTATATGCTGGGCTTGTTCCTGCCTGGGCTGTTGTAGCAAGGTCTTCCATAAACATATCAAGGTAGGCATTCTCATATGGAGAAACAGTACCTACTGTAACAAGGGTAAAATGTTCTGACTCAAATTGGATATTTTCGCCTACTACCTGGCTATCAAGACCTGTGACATTGTTTGCATTATCAATTCGGTATACTTCGATTTCCGAATCGTCTACATTTGATACTTCGTCTACATTCTTTACAACAATCTTTGCTGTCTTGCCCTGACTCTCAGGCTGGAAAATATTGCCATCCTTGTCATAGATATTGATATCGAATGTCCTAAAGGCTATGAAAGACCCAGAAATATTATTATTTACAATATCTTCGGCCTCTTTCGTATCTACTGCATCGATGGTTATGTAACCACCCTCTGGAATGTCGCAAGTAACTGTGACAACCACGTTTCCATCAAATCGCTTTGATTTTGTTACTGTCTCAAGGACTAGTTCTTCCTCTTCAATGACCTCTTCAATGACAGGCTTTTCATATCCGCACTTTTTGCAGATTCCGTTTTCATCAAATACGCAGCTGGCGGCCTCTGTTTCTTCTATAATGTTGCCTGCCAAGTCCACACCCAGTTTTGAGTGGGTGCCATCACCATTAGACTGGTATGTCCAGGTAATCTCGCCGATTATTTCCTGGTGGATACCCTCATCTATCTGCTGATCCTCTGCTGCATTTTCATCCTCTGTCTCTAGGATATCCTCTGCCTCTGGGACATCCTCTACTGCCGGGTCACCCTCTACTGCCGAGTCATCCTCTACTATCGGTTCATCTACCACCGGATCCTCTGTCCCTTGGTCTGCGGTAATTTCATTCTCAGGTACATCTGTAAGGGGATCAGATACGCCTGGGACATCGCCACTGATATCTGGATTAGACCCAGAATCTCCCTGTGGCTCCTCTTCTATCTCTACTTGCTCTTCAGAAAAATCCTGTTCTGGCTGGGCTGCAATTTCTGTTTCCACCTGTCCCTCGTCAATTGCCAGAGCCCAGGAATCTGATGTGGCTGTTGTAACCGTAATAAGCCCACACATCATCAGAGCTATAAATCTTTTTCGTAAATCCTTGTAGTCTCGCATAAGCATTCCCCTTTACTACTTTGTTTTATTTCTTATTCCATTTTCACCCTGATTTGGGCGCAAATGGGCATAGTTATAGTTTTTCAATTTCTTTATCGGAAACTTATATGAATAATTTTATAGCCTTATTTAATTTAATTTGTAAAATTAGTGTGAAATTCCTTGAGAACTTATGAACAAAGTCTGATTTGTGCCACGAATCCTTTTTTATATAGAAAAACTCCCGCCATCTGACGGGAGTTTTAATTATTCTTTTGTTGATACTAGACATTTCTCCAGGAGGAGTTCAAATGGCCGGTAATTTAAAACTGATGACTCCTTGCTAGCAAGAATCATGTCGTTTTTAGTGGTCTTTGAAAAGTCTAAATCAAAGGCTCCGTTGTTTTTGCACACATATTCTACGTATACCCTTTGAGCCCTACCATTGCCCTCCCTAAAAGGATGAATCATATTGATTTCTCCAATCAGGTAGGCTAGTTTTTTTGCCATTTCCCTTTTGTCTGTAACATCTTTTAGGTAATTCTGGGAAATAAGCCAGTCTTGGACCTTTTTAAACTCCTGACCAATAAACTGGGTCAGGCAAAAAATGGTCCCCTTTGAAATATCTACAGTCCTTATTTCTCCAGCCCACTCATAGATATCCTGAAACATATATCTATGTATGGCCCTCAGGTGGTCCAGGGAGAAATCTCCAGGGATTGGCTTTCTCAGCATCTCAAAATATCTGGCAGAGGAAAGTTCCTGCTCTGCTGCATGGAGCTTGGCCTGGTCGGTAATATTTAATTTGTTTTTGAGGACATGGGTGTGTGGATAGCAATACTGACCATTATCCTCATACTCATAACGGTAATATTCATCCATAGGCTTATCCTACTGTTTGGTAGCGTGTGGTTATCTCCTTTACAAGGTCCTCCACATCAACCTCTTGTTCAATTATCATACGGCCACGCTCAATTTCCACGCTAGTGAGGATCATATCCTCCATGGCAAATGATGCTGCAACACTGGCCAGCTTTTCATCTACTGACATTACTTTCTCCCTGTTTACGTAGTGTATGAACATATCTCTCCCCTTATTCCTCATGAGCCTGACCACTGTGATCCTTGTTGGCGAATCTAGTGTACTCAGGCAACCAAGCCAACTGTACAGTACCGATAGGACCGTTACGTTGCTTAGCCACTATAATCTCTGATATACCCTTTAGTTCTGAATCGTGATTGTAGTAATCATCACGATAAATAAACATAACCACGTCGGCATCCTGCTCGATGGCTCCCGACTCTCTAAGGTCGGAAAGCATAGGTCTATGGTCAGGTCTCTGCTCTACGGCACGGGACAACTGAGACAGGGCCACCACTGGCACGTTCAACTCTCTGGCCAGGGCCTTGAGAGAACGAGAAATCTCAGAAATCTCCTGCTGACGGCTCTCAGACTTGCCATTTCCAGACATCAACTGCAGGTAGTCGATGATGATGATGGACAGGTCGTGCTCCATCTTGTACTTTCTACATTTGCTTCTCAATTGGCTAATTGAGATACCAGGTGTGTCATCGATGATAAGTTTTGAGTTACCAATCTTGCCAGCACCCTCAATTAGTTTTTCCCAATCCGCCTCTTGTAGACTTCCGGTTCGGAGTTTTTGTGCATCTACTCGCGATTCCAAAGCAAATAGACGGTTTACCAATTGCTCCTTTGACATTTCCAGTGAGAATATGGCCGCACATAGGTGCTCGTGGATTGTAATATACTGGGCAATATTTAGGACGAAGGCCGTTTTACCCATAGATGGACGGGCTGCAATAAGGACTAGGTCGGACCTTTGCAGACCTGCTGTCTGATAATCCAAATCTATAAAACCTGTAGGGATACCGGTTACTGTCCCCTTTTGTTTGGAGGCTGCCTCAATTTTTTCCAGGGCGTTCATAACAACAGTTCTGATAGGAACATAGTCTGTCTCCCCTCGGTTTTGAACCAGGGAAAATATGTCCTTTTCGGTTTGGTTGAGTATTGTATCAACATCCTCGCTACCATCAAAGCACATGTTTTCAATATTTTGGTTTACCCTGATTACGCTACGCAAAAGAGCCTTGTCTTTGACTATGTTGGCATAGTTTTTTGCATTTACAGTGGTAGGCACTGCAAGCACAAGCCCCTGGAGGAATTCTGAGGAAGCAACCTCTGGGCTGGTCCCCTTCTCCTTTAGTTTGTTCTGCAAAGTAATGTCATCAACAGGCTGGTTTGCATTGTATAGCTCAACTATGGCCTCAAACAATACACCGTATTCCTGGTGGTAAAAGTCCTCCTTTAAAAGGATCTCTGAACACTCTGTAATAGCATCCCTGTCGGCAATCATACATCCGATGACAGCCTGTTCCGCCTCTAGAGAGTTGGGCATTATCCTGCGTAAGCTGTTTTGTTCCTCCATTTATTTCCCCTCTGAAACGTGAACTCTAAGTGTGGCGGTTACCTGTGGATGAAGTTTTACCTTTACCTCGTATGTGCCCAAGGCCCTGATAGGGTCATCCAATACTATCTTTTTCTTGTCAATCTCTTTTCCGTACTGCTTTTTTGTAGACTCAGCGATTTCTTTTGTGGAAACGGAACCGAAAGTCCTGCCTCCCTCTCCAGTCTTAATGCTGGTCTCAACCAGCCACTGCTCTATCTCTTTGGCAAATTCCTTGGCTGCTTCCAGGTTTTCTGCAGCCACCTTTTCGTCGTGTTTGTTCTGCAACTTGAGGTCGTTTAAAGCGGCATTTGTAGCCTCTTTACCCAGTTTTTTCTTGAATAACATGTTGCGAGCGTATCCTTCGTTTACCTCTACAACATCTCCCTTTTTACCAAGGCTTTTTACGTCCTGTAATAATATTACCTTCATAGTTTAATCTCTCCCTCTTCTAGCATTTTATCAATTGTGTCTTCCAAATCTCTGCGGACCTCCTCAATGCCCCTGTTTTCAATCTGGGCACCGGCTATGTTTAGATGGCCGCCTCCACCTAACCTGCGCATGATGGCCTGCACATCAATCTCGTCGATGGAACGAGAAGAAATGTAAACCTTGTCCATATAACTGGTGAGTACGAAACTGGCCTTGATTCCTACTATATTAAGGAGCTCGTTTGCAGCCTGAGCACCCACGATGGTTGGGCTCTCAAGCTGGGCATCAGACTCGCACTCTGAAATAGCAAATACATCTCTAAATGTGGTGGCATTTCTAACCACCTCGGCTCTAGCCTTATAGGTGTCCATATTCTCTCTAAGCATCTTGCGGACTCTGGTAACCTCAGCACCATTCCTCCTAAGAAAGGCTGCAGCCTCAAAAGTTCTAACACCGGTCTTTGCCATAAAGTTGTTTGTATCAATAAGGATGCCGGCATATATGGCGTCGGCCTCTGTGGTGTTGATAGTAATCTTGTCTGAGAAATACTGTAAAATCTCTGCAATCATCTCACTTGCCGAAGATGCGTATGGCTCTATATAGGAAAGAATAGGATTGTCTATTACTTCCTCCAACTGTCTGTGATGGTCGATGACCACAACATTTTTATTCTTGTATAAAAGGCCTGGGCACTCAACACGGCTAGGTCTGTTGGTATCAACAACCATAATCAAAGTCTGATCATTGCACATGCTAAGGGCCTTTTCCCCTGTGATAAACATATCATCTGGGTAATCTGGCCTTTCTGTAAAACTCTCAACGATTGGTCTAACAGAACTGGTTATTGTATCAAGGACAATATGTACCGGCTTTTCGATTTCTCGTCCGGCACAGAATACACCGACTGCTGCACCAAGCACGTCTGCATCGGAAAGGGTATGGCCCATAACGATGATTCGCTCTCGGCTCTCCATCAATTCTCGGATGGCCTGGGCCTTGACTCTGGCCTTGACCCTGGTGCTGCGCTCCACCTCTTTGCCGTGGGTGCTATAGTAGGCAACATTTTGTCCGTCTTTGACAACCACCTGGCATCCGCCTCGGGCAAGGGCAAGGTCTATGGCAACCTGTGCATACTGGGCATTCTGTTGATAATTCTCGCTGCCCAGACCCACACCAATACTGAGGGTGATTTCCTTTTCGTTGCCCATCTTGACTCCCATGATGTCCTCTACTAGGGAGAATTTGTCCTCCTCAAATTTCTTTAAGAACTTGTATGGGAATATAATAAGGTATTTGTCTTTTTCAAGGCGGCGGACGATGGCCTCTGCCTCACCAAAGTACTTGTCGATTTTTCTATCTATGAGGGCTAAGAGCATAGACTGCTTTGCATTCTCTACCTGCTCAAATACCTCGTCATAATTATCTATATATAGAAGGGATGCAACCATGGCCTGGTCTGCAACCTTGGCCTTTGTCTCCTGGATTTCTGTCTCGTCAAAAAGGAGGATTGCCACCAGACCCTCCTTGGAATCCTCAGCATCCATGTACATTTTGTCATCGAGAAGTGGCTCGCTCAGATCCAATTTGTGCATGCAGGCCAGGTACTTTCTGTCCTTGTAATCTACATGGATTTCAAACTCATCGCTTTTGGCGTGGTCAATACTTTCTCTTGTTATCTCTGAGAAAATGCTGGTAATTGATTTGTTGTAGTTTTTGTTTTTCTCCACCAGCTGGCTGAACTGCTTGTTCATCCACATGATTCGTCCAGTAGAATCAAGAAGGACGTATGGCAGTCTGAAATTTTTAAGCAATTCCTTTTGTACTGTGCCATAGTGAACTGCGTATTCTATGATAGTCCCCTGGAAGGACTTGAGATTGATTTTGTAGTAGATAAAAACCCCTATGGTCATAATAAGGGATATGCTAATAAGAACCGCTGCAGCCATTGGTTTTACGGCAGACACTATCAAGCTTCCTATCAGTAAAAGTATTACTGTATAGATAGGAAAGCGCAGATACCGCTTAAGTCTAGCCTTGTATTTTAGTAATTCCATTTCTATCATTCTCTCCTATTGTGTGTAAATCCTAGATGATATTTCTACCATATGGGTATAATACTCGAAATTAATTAATCGAAATCATTATATCATATTTCTATAATTAGTGCCTTATTGTACAAATATACAAAGGATTTTGGTTGTTTTGACATTGTTACCAAGAATTCTTAACACTATAATTTAAGACAGTTAAGGGGCAATGGCCCTAATTTTAAAAGAGAGGATATTTTTAATATGGCAGACATTTCATTAAAAAACATCACTAAGGTTTATCCTAATGGCTTCCAGGCTGTAAAGGATTTCAACCTTGACATCAAAGACAAAGAATTCATCATCTTCGTTGGTCCTTCAGGATGTGGTAAGTCTACTACACTTCGTATGATCGCTGGTCTTGAGGAGATTTCTTCAGGTGAGCTTATCATCGACGGCAAGGTTATGAACGACGTAGAGCCAAAGGACAGAGATATCGCAATGGTATTCCAGAACTACGCTCTTTACCCACACATGACAGTTTACGATAACATGGCTTTCGGACTCAAGCTCCGCAAGGTTCCAAAGGATGAGATCGATAGAAAGGTTAAGGAGGCTGCTAGAATCCTTGATCTTGAGTCACTCCTTGATCGTAAGCCAAAGGCTCTTTCAGGTGGACAGAGACAGCGTGTTGCCATGGGTCGTGCAATCGTTCGTAATCCTAAGGTATTCCTTATGGATGAGCCTCTTTCAAACCTTGATGCAAAACTTCGTGTTCAGATGAGAACTGAGATTTCAAAACTTCATGATTCACTTGGTGCAACAATGATCTACGTTACACACGATCAGACAGAGGCTATGACACTTGGTACTCGTATCGTTGTTATGAAAGACGGTATCGTTCAGCAGATTGATACACCAGCTAACCTTTACCAGAAGCCATGCAACCTCTTCGTTGCAGGATTCATCGGAAGCCCACAGATGAACTTCCTTGATGGTACACTTAATGCTGATTGCTCAGCTATCCAGGTAAACGGTGCATCACTTCAGATTCCACCAGCAAAGACAAAGGCTCTTGCAGATGGCGGATATGCTAACAAGACAGTTGTTCTTGGTATCAGACCAGAGGATATTCATGATTCTCAGATTTATGTTGATACACAGGCTGCTTCAGTTATCGAAGCAAAGATTTCTGTATACGAGCTTCTCGGTGCTGAAGTTTACTTATACTTCGATTACGATGGAACTCAGGTTACAGCAAGAGTTGATCCACGTACAACAGCTAGAGGCGGCGACACAGTTAAGTTTGCTCTTGATATGGAGAAGGCACACTTCTTCGACAAGGAGACAGAGCATACAATTGCCAACTAATAATGGTTTTTCCAAGGCTTTGCAACTTCGGTTGCAAAGCCTTTTTCTTTGGCCTAAAGCCTTGCCTGGCCTATTTTGATAAAGTAAAATGTATTTATCTCTTGAAAGGTAGTAAAAATATATGTCTACTGAGGAACAAAAATTAAAACTATTAGAGCAACTGTATAAGGCCACGGGTATTAATTTTGAGGTTAATGATTCTGAATTAAGTGATGAGGAATTGATTTCCAAATTAAAAGAAATGGTAGTCAGGTTTAATGTCCTAGATTCAAAGAGCTCATTCTACAGGGCTTTTCTCACCAGGGAGCTGTCATATTCCGATGCTGCTGCATATGTTCATCGCTACCATATTAAAGAAGACGCCATCAGGATGATATTTTATTTGGAGAGTCAGACCAATTACTCCAAAGAGGTCATATCGCTGTTAAAGAGTCTTTTGCAGGATTCTCAGGATGCCCTGATAGAAATTGACCCTAGACATCTGGCTCTAGTCCTCCACTTTGATGCCAAGCCAAGCACAGAGGAGGTGGAGCAATACTGCCACGAATTTTTGGATATGCTGGAGTCTGAGGCCTTTATTTCATTCAAGATTTGCTATGATTTGCCGGTGAGCAATTTCTCAGACTTGCCTAATTCCTTCAAAGATATTGTCATTGGCATGAGAATAGGAAATATATTTAAAAGCACAGACCATGTGTATTCTTACAGCAATCTTGGCCTGGGCCGATTACTGTTTAATATCCCTATGGAGGAGATAGAAACCTATCTAAATCATCATATAAATATTGACATTTTATCAACTCTAGACGCGGAAACTCTAAACCTTTTAAATGCATTTTTCAACAATGATTTGTCTATTGCTGAGACTAGCCGAGAATTGTTTATCCATAGAAACACTCTCATCTATCGACTGGATAAATTCTCTGATTTGACTGGATATGATGTAAGAAAATTTTCAGATGCTATTACTGTGATGCTATCAGTAATGCTTTATAATTATTTAAGAGCCGGCAAATAATGATATGATTCCCCTTAAGTAGACAATGTAAATAACCAAATCTACTTAGGGGGTTTTTTATGTCTAAATATTCTACAGAATTAAAGATTGCCGCGTGTAGAGATTATCTTGAAGGGAATTTATCACGCAAAGAAATAT
>JAIKWH010000080.1 GCA_024684955.1 Pseudobutyrivibrio sp. | reverse complement strand
CCAGCTTTACACAATCAACGCTATCGACAAGGCTATCGAAATCGGTATGGGTAAGCGTACAAACACAATCCTTCAGTCAGCTTTCTTCAAGCTTGCTGATGTAATGCCTATCGACCAGGCTGTTGAGTTCATGAAGGCAGCTGCTAAGAAGTCATACGGCAAGAAGGGTGACGATGTAGTTAACATGAACTACAACGCTATCGACGCTGGTGTAGATGCTGTACATAAGGTTAACGTTCCAGATTCATGGAAGAACCCAGCAGCTGATCCTGTTAAGCCAGAGCTTGAGGGTCGTCCAGAGCTCGTTAAGATGGTTAAGAATCTCCTTGAGCCTATCTCTAAGATGGATGGTGATTCACTTCCAGTTTCTGCATTTACAGAGAATCCTAACGGACAGTTCGAGCTTGGTGCTTCTGCTTACGAGAAGAGAGGTACAGCTGTAACAGTTCCTACATGGGATCCTGAGAAGTGTATCCAGTGTAACCAGTGTGCATTCGTATGTTCACACGCTACAATCAGACCTTACATGCTTTCAGAGGATGAGGTTAAGGCAGCTCCAGCAAACATCAAGCTTGCTGATACAAAGCCAAAGGCTTCAGAGTTCAAGTATACAATGTCTGTATCTCCACTTGATTGTATGGGATGCGGCGAGTGTGTTACTGTATGTCCAGTTGGTGCTATTTCTATGGTTCCACAGGCACAGGAAGCAGACGAGCAGCCAGTATTCAACTACTTAGTTGCTAACGTTGGACGTAAGGAAGCAGCAGGTTCTGACCTTACAGTTAAGGGTTCTCAGTTCAACCAGCCACTCCTTGAGTTCTCAGGCTCATGTGCAGGTTGTGCAGAGACTTCATACGCTAGACTTATTACACAGCTCTTTGGTGAGCATATGTATGTTTCAAACGCTACAGGATGTTCTTCAATTTGGGGTGGTCCTGCAGCTACATCACCATTTACAGTAAACAAGGATTCTAAGAAGGGTCCAGCATGGTGTAACTCACTGTTCGAGGACAATGCTCAGCATGGTATGGGTATGGAAGTTGGACAGAAGTACTTGCGTGAGCGCGCTATGGAGTCAGCAAAGAAGGCTGCTGAGGCAGGTTCTGCTGATCTTAAGGCTGCATTCGACAAGTTCATGGAGACAAAGGACATGACTCGCGAGAATGGTCCTGCAGCAGATGCTCTTGTTGCTGCTCTTGAGAAAGACGGCTCAGCAGATGCTAAGGCTGCTCTCGAACTCAAGGATTACCTTGCTAAGAAGTCTGTATGGATCTTCGGTGGTGACGGATGGGCATACGATATCGGATTCGGCGGACTTGATCACGTACTTGCATCTGGCGAGAACGTAAACGTTATGGTATTCGATACAGAGATGTACTCTAACACTGGTGGACAGGCTTCTAAGGCTTCTAACATCGGTGAGGTTTGCCAGTTTGCTGCAGCAGGTAAAGAGATTTCTAAGAAGTCTCTTGCAGAGATCGCAATGTCATACGGTTATGTATATGTTGCTCAGATCGCACTTGGTGCAAACATGGCTCAGGCAGTTAAGGTTCTCGCTGAGGCTGAGGCTTACAACGGACCTTCACTTATCATCGGATACGCTCCATGTGAGTTACACGGTGTTAAGGGTGGTATGAACCACTGCCAGGATGAGATGAAGGCAGCTGTTACAGCAGGTTACTGGAACCTCTTCTCATTCAACCCAGCACTTAAGGCTGAAGGAAAGAATCCATTCACCCTTACTTCTAAAGAAGGTGACTACAGCAAGTATCAGGACTTCTTGAACAACGAGACACGTTACTCTCGTCTGAACAAGGCATTCCCAGAGCGTGCTGAAAGACTCTTCGCACTCAACGAGGAGACAGCTAAGGAGCGTTACGCACACCTTAAGAAGTTAGTAGACTTATATTCATAAAATAGACCTACTAGTAGGACCCAGGCACAGCCTGGGTCCTTTTTTGTTACTATTCACAGCCTTGTAATTATTAATCCCGCCCCGCCCCCGACCCCGGGCCGCCACCAGCTATAGCCTGCTTCGCCTTCGGATTAAGATTATCTTAGGTGCCAAGTGTCGCATTTTTTATTGCCCGTGTTCTTTTGATTCTTTGCAATTCTTAGGCTAAGGTATATGGGGCGCAGACATACACTATCTCATGTAATAGTCTCCCGTGGGCCCTTAAGTATAATTGTAGCGACATTGGGAATGAACTTAGAAAAATAAGAAGCAGGTTTTTACATATATAAGTATGCGCCGCTAGGACGGCGGCGCAAGTGGTACCTGAAGCACGACGCTGAATGTGCCACGGTACTTATATATGCAAAACCTGCTTTTCAATTTTTCTTAGTGAATGGAGTATGAGCACAATTATACTTTTAAGGGCCCTCGGGAGACTATTATAAAACTTTTAAATGTCTGCGACCCATTATACATTAGCCACGAATTGCAAAACCAGCAAAAGGACACGCGCTTAATGCTCCCTTTTGGCACCAAGATAATCTAAAATCCTCGCGAAATTGCAGGCTATAGCTGGTGGCGGCCCGGGGCCTGGGGGGGCGGGGTGGGCCATATGAAAATGCGGCTGTGAATAGTAACACCAGGGCAATTCTTTTGTGTTTACAACTTGTGGCATAACTGATAAAATTATACTAAATATAGTGTTCGGAAAATTTCCTAGGGAGGATTTTGTATGAAGTGTCCATTTTGCGGTAGTCCAGATACTAGTGTAATTGATTCACGTCCTGCTGATGATAATACTTCTATTAGACGTCGCCGCTCATGCCCAGAGTGTGGCAAGAGATTTACTACATATGAAAAGGTTGAGACTATTCCTTTGATTGTAATCAAGAGGGATAACAACCGTGAGCAGTACGATAGGACCAAAATTGAGCGTGGAGTTTTGTTGGCCTGCAGAAAGAGACCGGTTTCTGCTGCTCAGATTAGCAAGGTGGTTGACGAGATCGAGACAGAGATTTTTGCATTAGAGGAGCGAGAGGTTAGTAGCACCCAGATTGGCGAGATCGTAATGAACAAACTGGAGGAAGTTGATCCGGTTGCTTATGTGCGCTTTGCTTCAGTGTATAGAGAGTTCAAGGATGTCAACACATTTGTTGATGAGTTGAAACGAGTTTTGGATAAATAGTTTTTTTAACATAAGGGGTTAAGTTTTCCTTTTCATTTGACGAAATATATCTCGAATGTTTTTTAAAGGAGATAATATGAATATTTCAGGCATACGCCCTTATATGGGGTTCTATGACCAAAACTTCATAAGAATTCGCCCTGATTTGCCAATTCATGAGGCAAGTCCTGTTAGCGAATCTGAAAAAACTTCTCCTGCAAAGCCAGAGATTTCTGAGGAGGAGATTCTCGAGGCAAGGGCTGGACAGACTTTTGGTGCCTATGATTATGCTAGCCAGTACAAGCCTGGCCAGGTATATTCAATGAAGGGTGAGGACAGCGACCTTAATTCTCTCGATGTTATCAAGGCTGTCAGCGACATGGAAAAAGATGTTGCTATTCAGCAGTATCAGTTCTTTGTCTCAGACAAGAAGACTCCATCTGTTACAAGCTCAAAGCCTGTTGCAGACTTGGAAAACTTTGCACTTTAATTTTTGAAATCTTAAGGCACCCTTCGGGGTGCTTTTTTTATGGGCCATTTTATGCTACAATGCAGGCCATGAGTAAATTTAATTTGTTTCCAGATGATTATATTGATAGTACATACTTGATAGATTTTGAGGCCCTTGCCCGGGAGGGGTATAAGGGCGTTATTTTTGATGTGGACAATACCCTGGTTCCCCACAATGCTCCGGCGGATGACAGGGCAAAGAAACTCTTTGCACAGTTAAACCAACTGGGGTATTCTGCACTACTCCTTTCTAATAATAAGGAACCTAGGGTAAAGACTTTTAAGGAAGCGGTCACATTTTGTTCCTATATATATAAGGCAGGAAAGCCTTCGGCCAAGGGTTATATCAAGGCTATGGAGGCCATGGGCACAGACAGGTCAAACACTCTTTTTGTTGGAGACCAGATTCTCACGGATATCTGGGGAGCCAAGAGGGCGGGCATTAGGGCCATCATGGTAAAACCGGTCCTCAAATGGAAAGAGGAGATTCAGATTATATTAAAGAGAATATTAGAGGCAGTTATTCTGCTATTCTATAAAATTTACAAGGTTTGCGGAGGAGAGGTTAAGAGGACTCCTTTGCGGGATGAGCCTTTAAAATAGGAGGAAACAATGAGAATAGTTATTGGAAACGACCACGCTGCAGTGGAACTTAAAAAGCAGATAGTAGTTTATTTGCAGGAGTTGGGCCACGAGGTAATCAATGTAGGTACAGACAGCACAGAGTCCTGCAATTATCCGGAGTATGGCAAAAAGGCAGCCCTGATGGTGGTGGATGGCCTGGCAGACCTTGGAGTATTAATCTGCGGCACCGGTGTTGGCATTTCCCTTGCAGCCAACAAGGTAAAGGGAATCAGATGCGGAGTTTGCTCTGAGACCACCACAGCCCGTCTGATTAGACAGCACAACAATGCAAACATGATTGCCTTTGGTGCAAGAATTGTTGGACCAGAATTGGCAAAGGATATAGTAAAAACATTTATTGAGGCCCAGTTTGAGGGCGGCAGACACCAGACCAGAATCGATATGATTACCCAGATTGAGAATGAAGAGCAGTAGACCTGATTTGTAAATAATAATGTTTGTAAATTGAGAATTCTTATGATAAAATACTTAGGTCTATGTGAGAATTCACGTAAAAACAGGCAATTTAGCCTTACCTGATAGATAAATAGGAGGAATATTTTTAATGAACGTACAGGTAGAGAATCTTGAAAAAAATATGGCAAAGCTCACTGTTACAGTTGATGCTGCTGAATTAGACAAGGCCATTACAAAGGCATACAACAAACAGAAGAATAGCATTTCTATTGCTGGCTTCCGTAAGGGAAAGGTACCTCAGGCAATGGTTGAAAAAATGTATGGTGCCGAGGTTTTCTACGAGGACGCAGCAAATATTCTTATGCAGGATACATATCCAGAGGCTTATGAGCAGTCTGGTCTTGACATTGTTTCACAGCCAAAGGTAGACATCACCCAGTTAGAAAAGGGCAAAGACTTCATCTACACAGCAGAGGTTGCTGTTAAGCCTGAGGTTAAGCTTGGCAAGTACAAGGGTGTTTCTGTTACAAAGATTGATTCAAAGGTTACAGCTACAGAGGTCAATGAGGCTATCAAGGCTGAGCTTGAAAAGAGCGCACGTACAATCAATCGCACTGGCAAGTCTAAAAAAGGTGACACAGTTAATATCGACTTTGAGGGTTCAATCGATGGAGTTCCTTTCGAGGGCGGCAAGGGTGAGCACTATGACCTTGAGCTTGGCTCTGGTTCATTCATCCCTGGTTTTGAGGAGCAGCTCATCGGTCACAAGGCTGGCGAGGATGTTAATGTTGAGGTTACATTCCCTGAGAATTACCAGGCAGAAGACCTTGCAGGCAAGGCAGCAGTATTCGCTTGCCATATCCACGAGGTAAAGGGCAAGGAGATTCCAAAGCTTGATGATGAGTATGTAGCAGACTCTACAGAGTTTGAGACAGTTGATGAGTACAAGGCATCTGTTAAGGAGCGTCTTGAAAACAATAAAAAGGCAGAGGGCAAGAGAGCACAGGAGGACGAGGCTATCGCAAAGATCGTCGAGGATTCTGAGATGGAATTGCCAGATGCAATGGTAGATTACCAGGTTGATCAGATGATCAATGATTTTGCTAACAACATGGCAGGACAGGGACTTTCAATCCAGCAGTACATGCAGTTTACAGGCATGACAATGGATGCATTCCGTGAGCAGGTTCGTCCAGATGCAATCGCTCGTACAGAGTCTAGCCTTGTTCTCGAGGCAGTTGCAAAGGCTGAAAAAATCGAAGCAAGCGATGCTGATGTAGATGCTAAACTTGAAGAGATGGCAAAGCAGTACGGCATGGAAGTTGACAAGATTAAGCAGCTTGTTGGCGACTCTGAGAAAGAGAGCATGAAGAAGGATATTGCTATCGAAAAGGCAGTTGCATTCATCATGGACAACATCAAAGAGACAGCAAAGAAGAAGACTACAAAGAAGGACGCAGAAGAGTCTAAGGACGCTGAGTAATTTGTAAACAAAGTATTAACTTTTTGTAAAAAGACAGACAGCGCAAGACAAATTAATTATAATATAAGAAACTAATACATAAGGCCTGGGCATTAGCTCGGGCTTAATGTACATACAGGAGGACTTTAAATATGGCAACAATACCTTATGTCATTGAGCAAAACTCTAGAGGAGAGCGCTCATATGATATTTATTCTAGATTACTTAAGGACAGAATCGTATTTTTAGGTGAGGAGGTCAACGAGACAACTGCTAGTCTTACAGTTGCTCAGCTCCTTTTCCTTGAGTCAGAGGATCCTAGCAAGGATATTCACCTCTACATCAACAGCCCAGGTGGTTCAGTTACCGCTGGTATGGCTATTTATGACACTATGCAGTATATTAAATGTGATGTTTCTACCATTTGTATTGGTATGGCAGCATCAATGGGTGCATTCCTTCTTGCCGGTGGACAAAAGGGCAAGAGATACGCCCTTCCAAATGCAGAGGTTATGATTCACCAGCCACTTGGCGGAGCTAAAGGACAGGCTACAGAGATCGAAATCGCTGCAAAAAATATCTTAAAGACAAAAGAAAAATTAAACCGTATGTTGGCTGAAAACACTGGAAAAACATACGAGCAGGTATGCCAGGATACAGAGCGTGACCACTGGTTAGATGCCAAAGAGGCACTGGACTATGGTCTTATTGATGAAATCATTACTAAGAAAGAAAAATAAGAGGTAATACATGGCAAGAAACGATGATAAATTTCGTTGTTCATTCTGTGGTAAGACACAGAATCAGGTTCGCAAACTTATAGCTGGCCCAAACGGCGCATTTATTTGCGACGAGTGTGTAGATATTTGTCAGGAGATAATCGAAGAGGAATTAGACGACTTTGGACCTGCTGATATCAACACTGACTCAATAGAGATTAATCTCCAAAAGCCAGAGGAAATGAAAAAATTCCTCGACCAATATGTCATTGGCCAGGACGAGGCAAAAAAGGTACTTTCTGTTGCAGTTTACAACCACTACAAGCGCATCATGGCTGATTCTAAAGAAGTGGATGTGGAATTGCAAAAATCTAACGTCCTGATGCTTGGTCCTACTGGTTCAGGCAAGACTCTTCTTGCCCAGACCCTGGCCCGCATCTTGGGTGTTCCGTTTGCTATTGCAGATGCTACTACACTGACAGAGGCAGGATATGTTGGTGAGGATGTTGAAAACATCCTACTCAAACTGATTCAGGCTGCTGATTTTGATGTTAAAAAGGCAGAGGTAGGCATTGTCTACATAGACGAGATAGACAAGATTACTAAAAAGTCTGAGAATGTATCCATCACCAGAGATGTATCAGGTGAGGGTGTACAGCAGGCCCTCCTTAAAATAATCGAGGGTACAGTTGCAAACGTACCTCCACAGGGAGGACGCAAGCACCCACAGCAGGAGACTATTCCTATCGACACCAAAAATATTCTCTTTATCTGTGGTGGCGCCTTCGAGGGATTGGAAAAAATCATTTCTCAGCGTACAGACCAGACCCAGATTGGTTTTGGGGCTGATATAAAGGATAAAAACCAGCAGAAGACAGACGATTTGCTCCGTCAGGTTCTGCCTCAGGACTTTATCAAATTTGGTCTTATCCCTGAGTTTATCGGTCGTGTTCCTATTAATGTATCTCTCAATGAACTGACAGAGGAGGATATGATTAGGATTCTCAAGGAGCCTAAGAATTCTCTTGTGCGTCAGTACGAGGCCCTATTTAAAATGGATGGTGTCCGCCTCAGTTTTGAGGAGGAGGCTCTCCGTGAGATTGCAAAGAAATCTATTGAGAGAAAGACTGGTGCCCGTGGTCTTCGTGCCATCGTGGAATCTGTTATGATGGATTACATGTACCATGTGCCTAGTGACGAGTCTATTACAGAGATTACAGTCACAAAGGAAATGGTTGATGACAATCTTGTTCTCATAGACAAGGAAAACGACAAAAAAGTACTTACAATAGCAGACAAAGAGGAAAAGAGCGCATAATGGTCATCAGATCATGCAACCTTGAAACAGTGTGTGGCCCTACTTCCAAGTTGCCTAAAAACGACCTTCCAGAGGTTGCCTTTGCCGGCAAATCAAACGTAGGAAAGTCATCACTTATAAATGCGGTAATGAACCGCAAATCACTGGCCAGAGTTTCTGCCCAGCCAGGAAAGACCCAGACAATTAATTTCTACAATATTAATGATGAAATTTATGTGGTGGACTTGCCAGGCTACGGATACGCCAAAGCATCTGAAAAGGAAAAAGAGAGTTGGGGCAAGATGATAGAGACCTATCTCAACACTTCAGACCAGATCAGAGCAGTCTTTCTGTTGGTGGACATTAGACACGAGCCAGGGGCCAACGACAAGCAGATGTTTGAATGGATGGCCTATGTTGGGTATGATCCAATCGTTATAGCTACCAAGGTTGACAAGATTAAGCGCAGCCAGCTGGACAAGCAGATCAAGATTCTCCGCCAGGGGCTGGGAGCAGACAAGGATACAATTATTGTACCTTTTTCTGCCACCACTAAGCAGGGGCTTGATACCATACAAGATTTTTTGGATCAGGTAATTGAAAATGAAGCCAGTCTCACCGACGTAGAGGGGCTGGATTAATGGAGGAATATTTTGCCACTTCGGTGACAAAATATTTTTCTTTGTAGTTTAATAAAGGAGTATTAATGAAAAAAAATAATAAGTTTGGCTTTGTTATTGGGATGTTTGTAGTAATCACAATTTTGGCTCTAGCCCTTATTTATATTAGTCAGGGCGCCAAGACAAGGGATGCAGATTTACTTATTATGACATCCACCAACCCTGTCCACATTGCTACCTTAAATGTCACAAAGGATGTGGATGGCATTACAGTTGAGAATCTGTCTCAGCCTACAACAGGATGCCTCCATGATTACACCCTGACAACAGAGGACATGAAAAAATTGTCCAAGGCAGATGCCCTGGTTGTATCAGGACATGGCATGGAAGGATATTTGCAGGATGTAATTGATTCCTACCCAGAGTTGACCATTATTGATGCATCAGAATCTGCTATGGATTACGCCCTTGGCTCTTTTGCTGACGTGGATTTTGACAGCCTGCAGGCAGCCTTTGAGGAGAATAGCCATATTTGGATGTCCCCAGCCCTCTATGATGGTCAGGTGGACACCATTGCGCAGGCCCTGGCAAAACTGGACGGGGACAATGCTGACAAATATTTAGACAATGCTGCAAACTATATCGTCTCTATGCAGACAGGCCTGGATAGCCTGGCAGCCTATGAAAAGTTAAATGGCAAAAATGTGGCAATCCTACATGCGGCCTTTGAATATACCGCCATAGATTTAGGAGCTAATGTGGTAGCAGACATGGATTTGGACGAGGAGCGCATGGTCAGCGCCGGCGAGGTCAGCGAATTTATAGATAGTATTCAGGACAATGATGTACAAATTGTCTTGGCAGAATATGATTATGGACACGACATGGGAGAATTGATTGAAGAGCAGACAGATGCCAAGGTAGTTTACCTGGAGACCCTGGTACATGGCTCTTACGACATGGACTCATATGTAGAGGTTTTAAATAAGAATTATTCACTCATCGCACAGTAATTAAAATATTAACTGTGTTTGTTAATTACAGCTGGCTATGGCCGGCATCATTACAGGATTATTATGAAAAAAATTATTCCTTGCGGTTTTCACTGCATAAAAATTAAAAACTTGGGTGTATCCTTCGGAGACCAGTTGGTGCTGGACAATATTAACCTCCATATTCACTGTGGACAGATGACAGCAGTTATTGGTCGCAATGGGGCAGGCAAATCTACTCTTGTCAGGGCTATTTTAAATGAGGTGCCTCACACTGGTGAGATTAGGTTTGAAAACAAGATGAGTCATCAGATAGGTAATTTGCGGATAGGTTATGTGCCTCAGTCCATAAATATTGATAAGTCTACACCTCTTTCTGTATATGACCTTTTCCAGTCATTTACTGGTTCTCTCCCTATTTTACTTAGGAACAAAAAAGAATATGACCATGTAAAAGAGGCACTGGATGAGTTTGATGTGGGAGAATTAATTGACCAACCGGTGGGCACACTTTCCGGGGGACAATTGCAGAGGGTTCTCCTGGCCATGGCAGTCCACGACACTCCCAACCTTCTTATATTAGATGAGCCGGTTTCTGGAATTGACAAGGTGGGTATGGATGCCTTTTATGAAAAGATGAAATATCTCAAGGAGACCCACGACCTGGCTATCATTGTGGTTAGCCACGACCTGGACTATGTATACAAATATGCGGACAACGCAATTCTCATAGACAAAACAGTTACAGCGGCTGGTTCTCCAAAGCAGGTCTTTGAGACAGGGGCCTTTGCAAATGTTTTTGGGAAGGGGGCAGCAGGAAATGTTTAGTTACGAATTTATGCGACGGGCGATGATAGCCATCCTGATTATTTCCCCTCTCTTTGGAATGGTGGGCACCATGATTGTCCAAAAGAAGATGGCATATTTTAGTGATGCCTTGGGACATTCTGCCCTGACAGGAATTGCGGTGGGAGTAATATGTGGCATCGGCAATACCACCATATCCATGATGATATTTGCAGTTTGTTTTGCCCTGCTCCTTAATTATATTAGCAGAAAGGGGCTTTCCTCATCAGACACACTTATCTCGGTATTTGCTTCCTGCGCCACAGCCCTGGGTCTTGCCATACTTTCTCGGGGAGGCAACTTTAGCAATTACTCAGCCCTTTTGGTAGGGGATGTTCTCTCAATCTCTTGGGTGGAGATATTTGAATTAATTGGGCTTTTCTTCTTGATACTGGTATTTTGGTGGATTAGCATCAATAGGCTTACAGCCATTAGCATTCACCCAACCCTAGCCAAAAGCCGCAGCATCTCTGTTAGGGTGATGGAGGATGCCTTCGCTGTTTTGGTGGCACTGCTTGTTATGCTGTCTGTGCGCTGGGTAGGAATTCTCCTGATTAATGCACTTTTGATTCTGCCAGCAGCCAGTTCTAGAAATATCTCTACCAATTTTAGAGAATACACATACTTCTCCATGATATTTTCTTT
This sequence comes from Pseudobutyrivibrio sp., assembly GCA_024684955.1. GTDB lineage: Bacteria > Bacillota > Clostridia > Lachnospirales > Lachnospiraceae > Pseudobutyrivibrio. The sequence goes on along the minus strand of JAIKWH010000080.1, from coordinate 1,384 downwards.
ATTCTCGGGAGTGGTAGGGTTGACAGTTTCTTATTTTACAGACATGGCAACAGGACCAATGATTGTTATTGTGGCGTCAGTAATATATTTTGCTACATATATATATGGAAAAGACAGGGCATGAAAATTAAAATTTGTGGGCTGACTAGCCCAGTGGAGGCTACATATCTAAATAATAAACCGGTGGACTACGCCGGCATGGTGCTTTTTTTTGAAAAGAGCAAGAGAAATATTAGTCTGGATAGGGCAAAAGAAATTATGGCAGTCCTTGACTCTCGGATAAAAAGGGTGGCGGTAGTAGTGTCCCCGGATGTGGATCAAATGAGACTAATCTGCAACAGTGGGTTTGATATAGTCCAGGTCCATGGGGGTTTGTCTGCAGAGGTGATCGATGCCTGCACCATTAATATATGGAAAGCATTTAATGTCAGTGATATGGATACGCAATCTATATTTGCAGACCAGGAAAAGATTACTGGTTTTGTTTTTGATGGGGCCAGACCGGGCAGTGGTCAGTCCTTCTGCTATGACCTTTTGGAATCTATAGATAGGGATAGCAAAAGACTATTCATATTGGCGGGAGGTTTAAATCCAGACAATGTGGCTCAGGCAATAGAGCAGGTTAAGCCTGATGTAGTGGATGTTTCCTCCGGGGTAGAGTACAAAGACAGGCCAGGTAAAAACCCGTCACTGGTTGATGAATTTGTTTCTGTATGTAATTAGTGTGAAAAGACTATTCAAGAACAAAAAAACGTGTTAGAATAGCCATAGATTGGAGCGAAAAATGAAAAAAATAACTTTTTGAAAATTTTTTTCAAAAAGGGGTTAAGTTTATAACATTTGCTCCGATATAGTAATCAGATAAATGAAATGGATGTTGTTTATCTCAAGTAATATCACAATTTAAAATCATTTTTTCGATTCAAAGGACACGGATGTTATTTGATGGAAAGTAAACTCTTTTTATTTATCACAGGTATATTTTAATTTAATACAGCAGCTTTTATTTGTTTTATTTATTTTTGGTAATCCAAGGTGTATCGCGCGGACACTTTTGATTATATATAATTTTTTTAGTTTATGTGCATATGCACGTCTTTGGTAAAAGGATTTACCAAAGTATCTACAAGGAGGTAGAAATTATGGTAGTACAACACAATATGCAAGCTATGAACGCTTCAAGAATGCTCAACATCACATCTGGATCTCAGGCAAAATCTACTGAGAAACTTTCATCTGGTTTTAAGATTAACCGTGCAGCTGATGACGCAGCAGGTCTTTCAATTTCAGAGAAGATGAGAAAACAGATCAGAGGTCTTGATCAGGCATCTACAAATGCTCAGGACGGTGTATCTGCAGTGCAGACAGCTGAAGGTGCTTTAAC
>JAIKWH010000079.1 GCA_024684955.1 Pseudobutyrivibrio sp. | reverse complement strand
CTTTGTCGCATTTCTTATTGAACGGAGAGATAAAGCAACTATCCCTAAAGGACCTGCAAGATAATAAAAACTTAGAGTGTCTGTGTCAGTCCCACATTTTTTTGAATTGTAAAACCAGTTAAAAGACAGTCACGGGATGCTTGCTTGGGGCAATAAGAAAAACTGGAATTTTCCGTCTGATTGTCAGAGAACTTGGGCCAAGGCCCGCAAGAGACATTTAGGTAGAGATTGCTGGTAGGGATGGCATAAAAAAAGGGAGGCCATGTGGATGGCATCCCTGTGAGTTTGAAATGTATGTGGGCCTTTTGCTGGGCCTTAGAGTTGTTCTCCGTTGAGGAAGAGGACCTCGTTGGCTTCGATTGGTACGCAGAAGCATTTCTTGCCGTCCACGTAGGCGGTGGTGACCTCTTGGGCCTTTTCGTCTGAGACCTTTACGATGATGTCTGGCGCCTGGCCGGAGGCTGTTTCCCCGGTGACTTCTTTCAACTGCTTGGTCAGGTCTACGACGCGCTCCTTGAGGACGTTCTTTTCCAGGCGGATCTCGTTGTTTTTGAGGGCCTTTTCGTCCAGGAGTTCTTCTGCCATGGGCAGTTTGTCTTCGAAATAATTCTGGAAGTTAGACTGCACTTTTTCCACTTTGGCTTCGGACAGGCCTGAGTCCGTCAGGATGTTGGCGATGTCCTGGGGCTCGATGAGGATAGGCTCCTCGTCACCAAGGCGCTCAGTCTCCACGGCGATGAAGTCGGAGATGTTTTGCTGGATGTCCAGTTTGGTGTCGATGACTTCGTCAGTTTCTTCTCCAAGGACCTGGTCTACCATGTTGTTGAAGGCGGCCTTTTTCTGGGTTGAGGTCTTGCGGGTGCCGCAGCCTATGCAGTTTTCCCAGAATTCTACGTGAGGCTCCTTTGCGTTTTTGGTGTAGGCCAGGCAGGCGTGGAGGTCTGTGGTACGTTCTGTGAAGCATGGGAAGGTGAAGGCGGTGTCTACAGGGCCTACTACCCAGTCACGGTCACGGGCTCCGATGCGGTTTTCTGCAGCCCTGTAGCCAAGCCCTGGCTTTGAAAGCTGGACTGGACAGATGGCACAGATGATGTAATCGTATACTTCCTCTGAGTCGTCTAGGGATAGCTCGTCGCTGGTCTTCATAGGGATGTCGTAGGTGTCGTGGTATAAGAGAATCAGGAAGTTTCCAACGTAGTCGAAGGAATCGATGATTCTGTTGTAGTATTCGATAAGGAGTTTTTCGTCAGTGAGGCGGGTCTCTCTCAGACGCATGAGAAGGTCGTGGCCACTGCCTTCGATTTCATTGTTTGGATCAAATGGAAGTTCCAGTAGGTTGTTACCCATGGTGCCGGATAGGGACTTGTTGGCAATCTCCAGGTATTTGTGGAATTCTTCGTCGTCCAAATTCAAGAAGGTCTCGTTGAAGGTGAGAACCATTTCTTTGTTGGCGTCTACGTAGCAGCCTACCATCTTGTCAAAGTTGCAGGAATCCTTTTTGAAACGCCTTTTTATTTCATTTACTTCTTTCTTATTCATATAAATACTCCCTCTAAAATCTTGTGACTTCTTCTAATTATAAATGTAAAAAAAACATTGGCAAGTAGCTTTTTAGATTAAAAGTATTGACTTTGATTACCTAAAAAACTATACTTTACCCAAATAAAGAAGGAGCAAACTCATGGCTTACGTTATTATTAATAATAACAACTCAAATAATAACAATAATAATCTCCAGAATAATAATCAGGGGATTAATTTTGTTGTGACTGATGAGATTTGAGTGAGTTCCAAAAGGATATGATTTGAATGCCTCATCAAGCGTCAGTTTGATGAGGTTTTTTTAAGGAAATAATTAAAAGAATAGGAGTTATGACAATGAGCGTTAAGACTACAGATGTTAGGACCTTGCAGAGAAATTATAAGGACTTTGGTGGACAGGAAGTTACTGTTTCTGGTTGGGTTCGCAATATTCGTGATTCAAAGGTATTTGGTTTTATAGTGCTTTCAGATGGTACCTTCTTCAATCCAATTCAGGTTGTATTTAATACTGACCTTGATAATTTTGAGGAGATAAGACATCTCAATGTTGGTGCTGCCATTTATGTTACTGGAAAGGTAGAACTGACACCTGATGCAAAGCAGCCATTTGAGATTCAGGCTACAAAAATTGATATCGAGGGTAAGTCTACACCAGATTATCCTATCCAGCCTAAGAGACACACAATGGAATACCTGCGTACACAGACTCACCTTCGTCCACGTACAAACACATTCCAGGCTGTATTTAGAGTCAGATCTCTTTGCGCATATGCTATCCACAAGTTCTTCCAGGAAAGAGATTTCGTTTATGTACATACACCACTTATCACAGCCAGTGATGCTGAGGGTGCAGGAGAGATGTTCCAGGTTACTACTATGGACCTCAACAATATACCAAGGACAGAGGATGGCAAGGTAGACTACAGCCAGGATTTCTTTGGCAAGTCAACAAACCTCACTGTTTCAGGCCAGTTAAACGGCGAGACTTACGCTCAGGCATTTAAGAATATCTATACATTTGGACCTACTTTTAGAGCCGAGAATTCTAACACAACAAGACATGCTGCAGAGTTCTGGATGATTGAGCCAGAGATTTCTTTTGCAGACCTTGAGGATGATATGGAATTGGCAGAGTCAATGATTAAATATATCATCAATTACGTTTTGGAAAATGCTCCAGAGGAGATGGCATTCTTTAATCAGTTTGTTGACAAGGGACTCCTGGAGAGATTACAGCATGTTGCAAATTCTGACTTTGGTCGCATCACATACACAGATGCTGTTGCAGAGCTTGAAAAGCACAATGACGAGTTTGATTACAAGGTAAGCTGGGGATGCGATCTTCAGACTGAGCATGAGAGATATTTGACAGAAAAGATTTTTGGCAAGCCTGTATTCGTTACAGATTATCCAAAGGATATCAAGGCTTTCTATATGAAACTCAATCCAGACAAAAAGACAGTTGCTGCTATGGACTGCCTTGTTCCTGGTATCGGAGAGATTATCGGTGGTTCTCAGCGTGAGGATGACTATGATATTCTCGTCAATAGAATGAAAGAGCTTGGCATGGATACAAAGGGTTATGATTTCTATCTTGACCTGCGCAAATACGGTAGCAGCCGTCATGCAGGATTCGGACTTGGCTTTGAGCGTTGCGTAATGTACCTTACAGGAATGGGCAACATCCGTGACGTGCTTCCATTCCCACGTACAGTAGGACAGTGTGACCTTTAATCAAAAATAGGAGACAGTTATGAGCAAAATACAAATTCCATCAGGATATAAATCAGCATTGGGCCTCAAGGAGACCCAGATTGCTATAAAGCGAGTAAAGGACTTTTTCCAGGCCCAGCTTACTGCTGAGTTAAACCTCCACCGTGTTACAGCCCCTCTTTTCGTTAGACCAGAGTCAGGTCTTAATGATAACTTAAACGGGGTTGAGAGACCTGTTGCCTTTGGAGTAAAGGAGCAGGATGACAAGGAGGTTGAGGTTGTTCATTCTCTTGCAAAATGGAAGAGAATGGCTCTTGGCAGATATGGCTTTAATGTGGGAGAGGGCCTCTACACTGATATGAATGCTATCAGACGTGATGAGGATACAGACAATATCCATTCTATCTATGTTGACCAGTGGGACTGGGAATGCATTATAGACAAGGCTGACCGCAATGAGGAAACTCTTAAAAAATATGTTAAGAGTGTATATGCAGCTCTGAGAGTTACTGAAAAATACGTTGCTAATACATACGATTATGTACAGTGCATTCTGCCTGAGGAGATTACATTTATTACCACCCAGGAGCTGGAGGACAGATGGCCAGATCTGAGTCATAGCCAGCGAGAGTATGAGGCAGCCAAAGAATATGGCGCAATCTTCCTTATGAAAATTGGTGATTTGCTCAAATCTGGAGAAAAGCACGATGGACGTGCTCCTGACTATGATGATTGGCAGTTAAACGGAGACATTATTGTCTACTATCCAGTGGATGATATTTCCCTTGAGTTGTCATCTATGGGAATAAGAGTAGATGAGGATAGCCTAAAGAGTCAGTTGGAAAAAGCCGGCTGTACTGATAGGGCGAGCCTACCATTCCAAAAGGCAATTTTAGAGAAAAAATTGCCATACACAATTGGCGGAGGAATTGGACAGAGCCGTATCTGTATGTTCTTCCTTAGAAAATGTCACATCGGAGAGGTCCAGTGTTCAATCTGGCCTGATGATGATGTAGAATTTGCTTCCCAAAATGGAGTAATTATTTTATAATATGTATTGCTGATAGCCCCTGATTTTATTGGGGGCTGTTTTTTCGGCTTTAATAGTTTTCTGGTTTAAAGAGGTTTACTTTAAAACTTTAATGTGCTAAACTAAGAATCAACAGGGCAGGTGTGCCCTATTTAAGATTGAAAATAATCGGCGGGGTTTTATTTTAAGTATTAGTAGGAGTATTAATTTATCATGAATAAAAAACTTGAAACAGCAGAAATGGATGAGCTCCTTAGAGCCATACTTAGCCTCGATACAGTAGAGGAAGCGTATGAGTTTTTTGAGGATTTGTGTACCGTAAACGAGATGGTTGCTATGAAGCAGCGTTTCGAGGTTGCAAAGATGCTCAGAGAAGAGCGCACTTATCAGGACATAGCAGATGAGACAGGTGCTAGTTCAGCTACTATCAGCCGCGTTAACCGTGCTCTCAATTATGGAAACGATGGCTACGATTTAGTTTTAAAGAGAATAGGTTTATAATCTTTTTGTTTTTTGCCAGGCCAATTGGGCCTGGTTTTTTTATGTCCATAAAACAAAAATGCACCCAAGATTCAAACAAAACTGCACTAAATCTAATGCTAGGATTTTTTAGTGTGTAATCCATTTTGTTTTTTTATTGGGAGGGAAAAGTATGGATATGAAGAAAAGTAAGGTTTTGAGCCTTGCTCTTGCACTGCTTATTGCCCTATGGGGACTTATTCCAAATTTGGGATATATAAGGGTAAATGCAGAAGAGGTAATGCTTGATGTGGCTTCTGGAGAATTGGCAGAATTCTCAAGGAATTCATATGAGTGGACCGGAGACACTGTAAGTTTTGAAGAAGGTTCTGAGCCTGAAAATTTTACAGCAAATGTCCATTTGGGAAGCGCCAATGCCTCATGGGCATGTCAGGCAAGAATAATTCGGATGGAAATTGAAAAGGGTCAGGAGTATTTGTATAGGGCCAAGGTAAGTTCGGATATTGATAGGATTATTACCTTGCACGTGGATGGAAAGTATTTAGACGATGGTCAGTCCATTGATCAAAATATTCAACTTATGGCCGGAACTGAGACTCAGGTCCAGATGACTATTCCTGCTATTCAAAAGGATTTTGCTGGCCTGGGGGAGGCCTTTGAAATCCAGTATTTTCTGGGCTGCGGCTCAGGGGAGGATAACCTGGTAGGATCAGACAATAGGATTACAGTAGTAAATCTGTCAACGGGTCAATCAGATGACAACCAGGGGGATAATCCTATAGACAACCCTGGGGAGGACCCAGAGGAAAATGGGGAATTCTCTGATGTAAATATTTCAAACCCAACTGGCAAGCAGGTGGAATTTTCCTGGGCAAGGGTGCCTGGAGCTACTTCTTATTCGATTAAAAGGGCCAGTGGAAGACTGTCTGCTTTTGAAACTGTTGCCAGTAGTGTAAGTGATACCAGCTGGACAGATGAATCAATTGGGGATAATGATTCTGTATTTAATTATTATTACAAGATAGTAAGTGATTTTAGGGATGGAAGTAGTATTGAATCAAAAGTACTGAGCATGGACCAAAAGGTCTTTGGAGATAATGTCTATTTCTACAGTCAAACAGATTCTACAGAAAAAATTAATACAGAAGTTGCTTCTGTTTATCAGTCTATGGCAGCCATGTCCCAGGTGGAATTTGCTGATGACAGGTATGCCCTAGCCTTTAAACCAGGGGATTATAATATTGATACATTAAATGTTGGATTTTACACACAGGTGTTGGGTCTGGGACAGACCCCATATGACACAAGTATAAATAATATAAAGGTAGATTCTTCTAGCAACGGGAATGCCCTTTGCAATTTCTGGAGAGGAATCGAGAATATAAGCATTGATGCAGGCAACAAGGACACTATGGTAATGTATGCTGCATCTCAGGCAGCCCCGCTTAGAAGATTATATGTAAATGGCAATTTGCATTTTGATGACTGGGGCAAGGAGGCTTCTGGAGGATTTTTAGCCGATTCTCTGGTAAGTGGAAAAACAGGCTCCTGGTCTCAGCAGCAGTATTTTGTGAGAAATAGTAATTTGACTGAGGGCTGGTATGACGGAGTATGGAACATGGTTTTTGCGGGAGTGGAAAATGCTCCTGCAGACTCTGAGCAGTGGGGAAATCTCACATATGCAGGATACACAAATGTGGACAGGGCACCAGTGACTAGAGAAAAACCATTTTTGTATGCAGATGCAAATGGGGACTATTGGGTATTTGTGCCAGGTATGAGAGAGAATTCCAAGGGAATCTCTTGGTCCAATGATTCTATGGGGCAGGGATATTCTCTACCACTTTCAGATTTTTATGTAGCAAGACCAGATAAGGATGATGCAGACTCTATTAACGGAGCCCTAAATGCTGGAAAGAATCTTATTTTAACACCAGGAGTCTATGACCTTGACAAGGCAATTGAGGTAAGTAGGGCAAACACAGTAGTTCTGGGTCTTGGTCTTGCAACTATAAGGGTAAACAACACTGATTGCGGCATGAAGACAGAGGATGTGGATGGCCTTGTGATTGCAGGACTCCTGTTCGATGCAGGCAGTGTAGAAAGTAATGCCCTGCTAATTGTAGGACAGGAAAAATCAGACATTAGTCACGGGGACAACCCAATACTCTTGGCTGACATTTACACAAGGGTTGGCGGAGATGCCATTGGAAAGACAAAATCAACTCTGGTTGTAAACGCCAATGATGTCATAGGTGATGACCTGTGGATTTGGAGAGCTGACCACGGCAGCCAGGCTGGCTGGGACAAGAACACAGCAAAAAATGGTATTGTCATAAATGGTGACAGGGCAGTGATGCTAGGCCTTTTTGTAGAACATTTTCAGGAGTATCAGACTCTCTGGACTGGTGATGATGGAAGACTGTATTTCTACCAGAGTGAGTTGCCATATGACGTGCCTACTCAGGCAGATTGGATGAGTCATAATGGGGAGAAAAATGGTTTTTCATCCCTAAAGGTAACTGATGATTCTAAAGGATTTGAGGGCTATGGTCTAGGTGTTTATGAAGTATTCATACACACCAATGACTATATCACTTTGGACTCTGCCATAGAGGTAAGCCCAAGCTCTGTAATCACGCACGCTTGCATAGTTTCTCTAGGAAACAATGGCCAGATAAGCCACATAGTAAATGACCAGGGTGGCAGTGTGTCCTCAGATGGCAACAATGGACCTCATGTCACCAAGGTAGGTTTGGATGAATACAAACTATCTCAGGAGGAAATAGAAGAGGAAGAGGAAAAAATCGAGAAAGAAAAAGTATATTACTCTGATAAAAAGGGCCTGGCCTCTTGGAACTATGGCAGCGCCAGCAATGAAAATAGAAATATTGACCTGTTTAACAATCTGGGAGTGTCTTGGTTCTACAACTGGGACAATAGTCTGGATGTGGCAGCCGAGGCCAAGGCTGCTGGCATAGAATATGTGCCAATGATTTGGAATGGATATGGCGTTGATAGTGAGACCCTGGCAAATATTAAAAGGGGTGCAGAGGAAGGATACTATAAAAACCTCCTCACCTTTAATGAACCAGATCTTTCGAACCAGGCCAACATGACTGTAGATGAGGCAATTGAAAAATATGAGATTATTTACAATGCCCTAAAGGATACTGACATTAGACTGGGCTGCCCTGTAGGTGCAGCAGCAGAGGATGTCTGGGTAGAACAGTTTATGGCTAAGGCCAATGAGCGGGGGCTTAGGGTAGACTTTTTGACAATTCATGTTTATCAGGATGTGACCCACCCTCAGTCTGTATCCAGCCTGGCAGAGGCATTGGATAGACTCTATGCAAAGTATAAACTGCCAATATGGATTACAGAGGTTGGTGCGGTAGACGTATCTACCAACTGGTGGGGATACTCTCTATATAGTCCAATGAGCCACGATGCCTCTGTAGAGTATATAGGAGAACTGACAGAATTGTTGGAAGGGTTGGACTATGTGGAAAGATATGCCTGGTTTGTAGATGATTCCAGTGACAGGGTAGGAACAAAATACACCAGACTAATAGATTCAGATACTTTGGAACTGACGGAAGAAGGCTATGCATATGCCAAGGTGGGTAAATTAATTGAAAAGGATTCCGCCGCCAGCCCATCCACCCTTGGCAAACAAACTACAAATATTGGCATTGCTAGCCTTGACAAACAAGTTACAAATACTGGCATTGCCAGCCTGGGTAAAATATTTGATACCCCAAATAAAACAGACGTAAGGAAAGCAGCGCCGGCAAATAAAAAAGGCCCTGCAAAGACCAACAATACAAATCTGGCGGCAGACAGCAATGAAACAATTGATGACACCCAGGATTTGAAAAACATCGGGGAGGATAGCCAGGTAGCCATGGCGGCACAGAACCAGACCCCAGCAGTGTCTGCAAAGGTAAATTATGTAGCCATAGTCTTAATTATTCTGGTCATGGCCGCCCTGGCATATTACTACAATAGTCGAATCAAAAATAAAAAATAGTAAACAAAAGATTCCTATATTTAATCCTAAAAAATGTCCCTAAGACAAGAAAAAACTTTGAGACCTGTTCTCAAAGTTTTTTCTATTCATGGGCCCCGTAGTATTAAGGGGCTGTAGGGCCGAGACCTTTGGTGGTTCTGTATTGCTCGGGGGTTACAAGGTATTTTTTCTTGAAAACCCTGAAGAAGTATTTTGTGTTGTCGTAGCCAACGGATTTGGCGATTTGATACATTTTTTTGTCGGTGGAGACAAGGAGGTTGGCTGCTTTTTCTAGACGGAGGTCGTTGAGGTAGTCTATGAATTTCATGCCAGTCTTTTGTTTGAAGAGGGTACTGAGGTAGGACCTGTTCAGATAGAAGAGGGAGGCTATAAATTCCTGGGTTAGATTTTTCTCGTAGTTGTGGTCAATGTAGTATTTTATTTTTTCTATTAGATCCTCGCTGGAGTAAATGCTCTCGTCCTTTAGCATGTCTGATATGTTGCAGAAAAACTGGCGGTAGTAATTCTCCAGTTCGTCTATTTTAAAGATGTGCTGGATTATGTTTTGCATGGAAGGAGAGCCTGAACTTCCAGGTTGATTCATGTAAAAGTTTAGGAGCTTTGAGCATTTTACGGATAGGAGGAAGCAGTAGTATTTTACATCGGTTAGATTAAGGCTTTGGACAGATTTGAACCAAGTGAAAAGTCCCAGGACCAATTCTTTTACTTCCTCTGTGGAGCCAGATTCTACCCTAAATAAAAACTCATCTTCTTTGTCCCAAACTATATTTTTAGGGCCATACTCTTTTTGGTAAATATAGGTGCCAATTCCTGGATTCGCAACCAACTGTTGGTTGAGGGCTTCGGCCGTTTCTTCAAAGGCCACATGTAAATCACTAAGGTCGTGATGGATGCGGCTTACTCCGATTGTAAGACCTATAGATAATTCTCTAGCATAGTTAAATAGGGAGTCGGTAATCTGTTTTATAAGCTGCTCTGCAGGCTTTATGGTGTGCTCTGGCATAAAGAATATTAAAAATCCATTGAAGGCGTCGGAGGAATCTGGAAGGAATAAAACTAGGTCCCCAAATCCGGCCTCATCCAGCCAGTCCCCTACCTTTAGGCCGTGGATATCCTCAGACATGCTAAGGGTAAAGAGTACCATGTCATGGGTGTCATTGATGTACTTTAATTTTTGGGAGGACAGGGTGGAGCCAGCCTGATTGTATCCGTGTATCAGGTTTGTAAGGTACTGGATATCAAATTCGTAGAGGGCGGTTTCCTTTTCGTCCTCGGTGAGGGTGAGCCTGGATTTTACCTCCTCCTCGCCGGCAATTTTGTCTATGGCTTTTAGGAGGCAATCACAGATTGTCTCCTTGCTAAATGGTTTTAATACATAGTCCACGGCCTGGGCTGCTATGGCAGTTTTCATATAGTCGAAATCTCTAAATCCGCTGATTACAACCAGGGGCATCTTAGGATATTTTTCCGCCAGAAAGGGGAGAAGTTGGGTGCCATCCATGATTGGCATTTGCATGTCCAAAATGACACAGTCAGGGTGGACATCTTTTATTAATTGTAGACCTTCCTGTCCATTGGAGGCCTCACCGATGCAGGAAATCTTGTCGCTGATTCCCTCTAGTTTTTTAATAGTGCCCTTTCTGATTAGGCTTTCATCATCAATAATTATGTAAGTATACATTATTCTTCCTCCCCTGCCAGTCTAGGAACTGTAATGTGGACTGTTGTATATTCGTCCTGCTTGCTTTCTATGCTAAGGCCATATCCCAAACCATAATAAAGTTCGATTCTGGAATGGATGTTTTTAAGACCGATACTTTGCTTGTTTCTGTGGCCCAACTCAGTAAATGAGGCCTCCTCAGACAATTCTTTGGTAAGTCTATCTAAGGTCTCGGGGGCAATACCCTTGCCGTTATCTGATACATCAATATAGATTTTGGACTGGTCCATATGACCGGATATAGTAATCTTGTCTCCATAGCTGCAATAGTTGAGACCATGATATAGAGAATTTTCTACTATAGGCTGCAGGATTAGTTTTAGGACTCTCTGGGACAGGAGTTCATCATTTAAATCAACTTCTAGGGAGAATCGGTTATCAAAGCGGATAGATTGGATTGAAGCATAGTCCAACACGTGATTTAGTTCGTCAGATAAGGTTACAATTTCGCTTTTAGTTTTTAGGGTGTACCTGAACATATTGCCCAGGGACAGAGACATCTTTGCAATAGGTTCATTGTCCGACAGTTCAGCCATGGAATTGATAGATTCCAGGGTGTTGAAAAGGAAGTGAGAATTGATTCTCGCCTCCAGGGATTTCATCTGAGCGTCAAGGGCTACCAGTTTGTCATTGTAGTCCTGTTTGATGGAGGTATTAAGGGAATCCACCATGGAATTATATTCATTAAAGAGGGTGCCTATCTCGTCATTCCTGTCCAGGTACCTGCTGGTAAGTTCCAGGGTGTGACCCTTTTGAGAGGCCATTTTATTGCTCAGATGCTCAATAGGCAATATAAAGGTGTAGGAAAGTCTATATGAAGCAATGATTAAGGCGACAATAAGAACCAGGGCCAGGGTCATTAAAAAGAGTCCTGTCACAGAATATTGTTTGTACAAACTGTCATAGTCAAATACTGCGGTGAGTCTAAGGGGATATACTGACAAGTCGCTATGTTTTACATGGCGAGAATTCTCTTTAAAGGACACATTCTCCAGACTGTCATAGTTTGTCCAGATGACATCGTTGGTATCAGTGTTGTCGATTGTAAGCAGGGTAATGTCTGGCAGGGTGTTTACAGTGGAAAGATCAAATAACTCAGGGGAGAAGTTAATTACAAGAACGCCCATAAAGTCATGGCTGTAAACATCCTTTAGGCTGGATGCAAAAAATACAGAAGTTTTATTATTTAAAAATATCTCATGGTTGCCTACCGGGCTGATGTACATAGACCCGTTTAGGGCGATGGTATCCTTGTACCACTGCTCATCCTCAGGCACCACATTATTAGATATTTCACTGTTGGCTGAGTTGCTATAGTTGAAAACGTAACCTGATGGGGTAAAGAAATATATTCCGTAAATCAGGTTGTTATCATAAATTATAGATTGGATTAGGGTTTCTAATTGTTTGTTTACAGAGTAATAAGTGTAGGTGTCTGGCTTGTGGTCCGGATCTGCAAAATCTTTTAACTGGGAGATAATAGTATTTCCGTTTTCAGAATAGAAATTAAAGATAGTATTAATTTGTTTTATACTATCTAATGTCTGATTTGAAGAGAATACGGCATTCTGAAATATTTGATTTGTCACCACATCCATCTGTTGATTGACAGTATCTTGATACCTGCTGTAAGCAAAAAAGGTAATAATCAAGGTTGGCACAATAGATATGGCCAAGAATAAAGAAAATAATCGTGTACGTAATTTCATAGCAAAACACCACCCAAAAAAAATGAACCATTACACCAAACAAAAGTATACTCATATTTTCGTATTATGTAAACATAAAGAACAGGAACTTCCAAAAAGGAAGTCAGGAGAATGATTTAGGAGGGAAAAATGAAATTGAAGAAAATTTTATCCTTAGCTCTTGCCGGCACAATGATGGCAGCAACATTTGCAGCCTGTGGGGAAGACCAGACCAAGGCTGAGGAAGAGACAACAGAAGTTGTTGAAGAGGCAACAACAGAAGAAGCAGCAAGTGCAGGTGATGAGGAAACATATGATCACCAGGCAATCGAAAAAGCAGGTGACATCACTATCACAATGATGGTTTCTGGAACAGCTGCAGAAAACGATTTTGAGACAGAGGTTTTACCAAAACTCATTAATGAGAAGTGGCCAAATGTAACACTTGAGGTTACAAAACTTCCTGATGACAACTACTACACATCATTAAAGACCAAACTTGCATCAGGTGAGTGCCCAGATATTATTTTGACTCAGCCTATGTATGCAGGACAGAATTCTTGCTACTCAATGGCAGAGGCCGGATATCTTGTACCACTTAATGACCTTGATTGTGTAAAGGGAAGACATGATATGGCTGCTGTAACATACAACGGAGACGTGGTAACAGCTACATGTTCTGTATCTATCCTTGGAACATATTACAACAAGGATCTCTTTGAGCAGGTAGGCATCACATCAGAGCCTAAGACATGGGACGAATTCCTTGAGGATTGTCAGAAGTTGCAGGATGCTGGCATCCAGCCAATCGTTATGGGCGACAAGGATCAGTATGTTCTCCAGTTTGGTTTATACCAGATTGCAGCAAATGAAATTTATCCAAAGAATGCAGATTATGATACACAACTGAGAACTGGTGATACATCATTTACAGATAAAGATACATGGGACAAGGTTCTTGAGATGTACGGTACCCTTTATGAGAGGGGATACATCGACGCTTCCAAGTCACTTGGTATGGGGGCAGCCCAGGCTATTCAGGCCTTCATCGATGGCGAGGCAGCAATGACATTTGATGGTTCATTTAACGCACCAGCAATTCTTGCATCTGGAGCAGCTGGAGACTTTGCAAGAGGATATTTCCCAATTCCTTCTACATCTGGAGAACAGTACACAGCTACATGTCTTGCAGGTGGTGAGTCTATCTACTCTGGCTCTGAGTACATTGATGAGTGTAAAGAAATCCTTGACTACTGGATGGATGGATCTTCTCCAGTATGGGAGGCATCTCTTGCATCAGGAAAGGTTATTGCTACATATGGTAACGGCGCAGATGAGATTGAAAACTATGACCTCTTTGCTCCATTCGTATCACTTATGAATAAAGGTAATGGTTTCTATTGGTGTAACCAGGCATGGCCTGCAGGAACTGAAACTGAAATGGAAGCTTTGTTCTCTGAGATGATTGGTGGACAGGGTACTACAGTGGAAGATATTACCCAGGGAATGCAAGACAAATTTGAAGATTTACTTGAAGATTAATTGCTGAAATAAATGTCTGCCCTGACAAATAAGTCAGGGCAGAATTATTAAGAAGGATTTTAATGATTATGAAAAAGAAGAATAAAAATCAAACTTCTCCGGTATTCAACAATAGAATGTACTTTTTTTTGATACCGGCACTTACATTCTTTTTGGTTTTTTGGATTTATCCATTGCTTCAACTTTTTTATTACAGTGTCACTGATTTCAATGGAATAAATTATGACTACGACTTTGTAGGATTTAAAAACTACGTAAAGGTTTTTCACAACGGAACTCTAATCAATTCTATGAAAAATACCATAGTCTATGCGGCGGTTACAGTTGTCCTTAGCAATTTGATTGGACTGGGCATTGCTATGGCTCTTAACACAAAAATTCACCTTAAGGGATTCTTTAGAACCTGCGCATATTTTCCAGCTTTATTCTCAGCTATTGTAGTTGGATTTATCTGGTCATATGTTTACATGCCATCCTCAGGAATGATTGCCAGCCTGGTTTCATTGCTGGGTGGAGATGGAGCAGGATTTAACCCACTAGGTGACTATAAAATTGCCTTATTTGCCATTGCCTTGGTAGAGGTGTGGAGAGGTTTTGGTACCACCATGATTATTTACCTGGCAGGGCTTCAGACGGTGGATGATAGTTTGCTTGAGGCAGGAAGAATTGATGGCTGCTCAGAGTGGCAGTTGACCAAAAAAATAAAGTTGCCTCTCATAGCACCTACAATCACTATAAATGTAATTCTGTCAGTTATTAACGGACTGAAAGCCTTTGATAATTCCTTTATTATGACAAACGGTGGACCTGGTAAGTCGACTAAGACTTTGATGTTTCAGGTATATGAAACCGCCTTTACTGATCAAAAGATGGGTAGAGCCAGCGCCTTTTCTGTGCTTGCCTTTGCCTTTATCATTTTGATTACAGTAATCATGCTTTACTTTATGAACAAGAGGGAGGTGGAACTATAATGGGCAAAGCAAACAGAGAGAAAGAAACCTTCTTAAAATTAACCCCAAAAACCCTACTTTTATACATTGTAATAATTGTGTTTTGTCTGCTTGTTATCGCACCTCTTGTAATTGTATTTTCAAGCTCTCTTAGGACACCAGCTAACCAAATTTCCCCATTGATGCTTTTTCGAGAATTCTCTATGGACAGTTACAAGAGAGCTTTTGAAAATATGAATTATCCAATGACCTTGCTTAATTCAATTGCAACCACAGGAGGGTCAGTTGTTTGTATAGTTTTGTTTGCCACAATGGCATCTTATCCTATTGGAAGACTTAAGACTAAGATGGCAAAATTTCTTTATTACTTTTTTATCTCAGGTCTTATTATTCCATCCCAGATGGTTATTGTGCCTATCGCTCTTACTATGAACAGGTTAAATATCCCAAATACTAGATTTACACCAATGCTAATGTTTATTACCTGTTCACTTCCATTTTCAGTATTTCTCTTCTCGGGATTTATGAAGGGAGTACCTGTGGAAATAGAGGAGAGTGCTTACATAGATGGAGCAAATCTGCCAATCAGATTCTTCTCAGTGGTGTTTCCACTTTTGAAGCCTGCCATTGTATCCTGCGTTATCACCCAGGGACTTTGGATTTGGAATGACTACTTCTATCCAATGGTATTTATATCAAACAAAGCCCAGTATTCACTGCCTGTAGCTATGCTGCAGTTTTTGGGGGACAAGGAAAACCCAGCTCAGTGGAATGTGCTTTTTGCATCATGTGTGCTATGTGCACTGCCACTTATTGTTTTGTTCCTTATACTGCAAAAGCAGTTTGTAAACGGTATTGCAGCAGGTGCTGTAAAGGGATAGGAAATGAATTATTCAAAGATAGATGAGTTTAAGACAAAATCCAATTCTGATTTTTTAAAGTTGGCTAAGGATTTAAAGCCAAGACTTTACCAGGAAAAAATCTGCCCAGACCAGGATTACGAGAATAAGGTCTTGAGAAAAAATGATTCTATAGTAATCGATTTTAAGGACCATTTTGTAGGATATCTGAGTTTTACCCTGGAGACTTCTGGCAGCCATTTTGATGCACCTGCTTACCTGAAATTAAATTTTGCCGAGAATGAGGCAGAACTTGATGAGGATTCAAGCACTTACGATGGATGGCTCTCCAAGGCATGGATTCAGGAGGAATTCCTACACATTGATATAATGCCCCAGAGGGTGGATTTAAAGAGAAGATATGCCTTTAGGTATTTAAAAATCACAGTGATTGATACATCGGAAAAATATGGAGTGTCTTTTAAGGACATATGTCTTAGGGCAGTATCCAGCGCAGACATGAATGCTGTGAAAGATGTAAATACCCCAGATCCTATGCTTAACAGGATTGACTATATTGGCAGAAAGACCCTGCAACAGTGCATGCAGGAGGTCTTTGAGGACGGGGTAAAAAGGGATAGGAGACTATGGCTTGGGGACTTGTTTTTACAGGCCAAAGTCAACTATGTGACCTTTAAAAATTATGATTTGGTAAAGAGATGCCTTTATATGTTTGCAGGCATGACCTTTGATGACGACAGGATTGGAGCCTGCTTTTTCACAGAGCCTGATTTTGCAGTGGATGACACATACCTGGCAGACTATGCCATGTTTTTCCTTATCTGTGTCTGGGATTATTATGAGGCAACAGGGGATAGAAAGACCCTAGAAGACCTTTATCCAATTGCAATAAAGCAAATAGATATTGTCTTAAAAAATAATGTAAAAGGCTTTGTCTATGATGATATTGGAGATTCCTTCACTGCCTTTGTGGATTGGTCAAAGGGATTAAACAAGCAGGCGTCGGTCCAGGCCATAACAATCTATGCTCTGGGCTACGGTGCAAAAGTAGCAGAGTTTTTGGGAGATATAGATAGAAGTATTTACTACAAGAAATGTAAGGATGCCATGACAGAGGCAGCCCTTGAAAACTTTTGGGACCAGGATAAAAAGATGTTTGTAAGTGGCAAAGATAGGCAGATATCCTGGGCCTCACAGGTGTGGATGATAGAGGCAGAGGTAGTAAAGGGTCAGGAGGCAAAAGACCTTATAAAACGGACCATGGAATTCAATCCAGAATATAAGATGGTATCACCATACATGTACCACCACTTTATTGTTTCCATCATAAAGTCAGGGGACTTGGAACTTGCAAAAAATGAGATGAAAAATTATTGGGGCAAGATGGTAGAGGCTGGGGCCGACACCTTCTGGGAATTGTATAATCCATTAGACCCAAATGAAAGTCCTTATGGCAGCACAATGGTTAATAGTTATTGTCACGCCTGGAGTTGTACACCTACATATCTCATTAGAAAATATTTTGTAGGCTAAGACCAGTATTTATAAAGTACAAAAGTCTTCTGGAATTAAGAACACTTTTGTACTTTTTTTGGAGGTAATTAATGGGTAGACGTAAAAGAAATTACAGTGGAACCACAGATAGTGCAATGTCAGACAGGGAGATAAGAAATAGAAAACTGTCTGAAATGGCTGGCTGTGAGGGGGCTGTTTTACTTAAAAATAATGGACTGCTTCCAATTAAAAAGGGGAGCAAAATTTTTTTGGCAGGTCAGGGAGCGATTCATCCCATAAAGGGAGGGACTGGATCTGGAGATGTAAATGAAAGACAGATTGTGGATTTTTTGGCCGGACTTGAAAATAAAAATTATGTGGTAGTAAATGCCTCGTTAGTAAAGGAGGCCATAAGAGACTATGAGGATGCCAGGGCTGACTACAGGCAAAGAGTCCTCAGTCATGTAGATGATTCTATGGGAAGCATTGATGTAGACCTTTTTGAACTTTTGGAAAAAACCAAACTTCGTCCCTACAAGTCCATTCCTATAGATGAAAGTTTAGTAAAAAATGCGGATTCATGTGTTTATGTAATCAGCAGAAAAGCGGGAGAGGGAAATGACAGGTATGCAAACCCTGGAGACTACTATTTGAGCCAGGAGGAAAAGTCTGATTTAGAGACCCTTTCAAAACTTACGGATAGGATACTTGTGGTCTTAAATGTAGGTGGACAAATTGATATGTCATGGATATTGTCCATTGAATCTGTGGGGGCCATACTAAATATTTCCCAGCCTGGGATGGAAATAGGCAATGTGCTTTCGGATTTGATTAGCGGCCAGGTTACACCTTCTGGAAAACTGACAGGGACCTGGGCCAAGTCTTACAAGGACTATCCTTCTTCAGAGCACTTTAGTCACAATGATGGCAACCTGGACAATGACACATATACAGATGGAATTTATGTTGGATACAGATATTTTGATTCCTTTAATGTAAAGCCTGAGTTTTGTTTTGGATATGGTTTGTCCTACACAGAATTTGAATTCAATCACATGGATGCCTCTGCTATAGATGGTAGGATAAATGTGAAAACTGAGATAAAAAATGTGGGAAAAAAATTCTCTGGCAAAGAGGTAATGCAGGTTTATTTAGCCTGCCCTAGAAAGGGAATTAATAAGGAACTAAAAAGATTAGTAGCCTTTAAAAAGACAGGGCTTTTGTCCCCAGGTCAAAGCCAGGAACTGGAAGCCTCCTTTGGCTCAAAGGACATGGCATCTTTTGACGAAGAAAAAAGCCAGTGGATTGTGGAGAAGGGCAAGTATGCCCTTCTCGTGGGAAATTCTTCTGAGAATGTGAAACTGGCAAAAGTGATTTCTGTGGACAGGGACTATGTGATAGAAGAGGTGGGCCATGTGATGGCTGCCCAATCCTTTGAGGAGATTTGTCCGGAGGAAAGTTATTTAAAGTCCTTTGAAAACAAGTGGGCCAAGGAGGAAATAGAAAACAATATTGCCACAATAAATTTTATCCCGCAAAAAGAGAATAAGGCATCTGAGGGAAGACATGACCTGGATGAAAAAGCAAGGACTATTGCTGACAAACTTACAGACAGGGAAATTGCCTATGTCCTTATGGGAGAAATCACCAAGGGCCAGGATAATTTAAAAAATAATCAACTGGTAGAGACAGGGATTTTTGTGCCAGGTGCAGCAGGGGAAACCACCTGCATGCTGGAGGAAAAATATGATATCCCTGCCATATCCATGGCGGATGGCCCTGCAGGACTGAGGCTCCTTAGGACCTATGATGTGGACAATGAGACAGGCTTGATTTACAGCAAGGATATTTTGTCCTCAATAGAAAATGGATTCTTTGCCAGGGATTATGACAATCCTAATTCTCGAAAATACTATATGTATGCCACAGCCATTCCTATTGGCACCTGCCTGGCTCAGAGTTTTAACCTGGATTTGGTCACTGAACTGGGGAAAATGGTGGGGGCCGAGATGGAAGAATTCAAGGTCAGCTGGTGGCTGGCCCCAGGCATGAATATACAGAGGAATCCTTTGTGTGGCCGAAACTTTGAATACTATTCTGAGGATCCCCTCCTTTCTGGAATGATGGCTGCTGCCATTACAAGGGGAGTCCAAAGTCTGCCTGGTATCGGCACCACCATCAAACATTTTGCCTGCAACAACCAGGAGGATAATAGGATGTTTGTGGATGTAAATGTTTCCGAGAGAGCCCTTAGGGAAATATATCTGAGGGGCTTTGAAATTGCCGTAAAGGAAAGTCAGCCTATGTGCATAATGACTTCCTACAACAAGATTAACGGGGTTAGTTCTGCCAATAACAGAGACCTTTGTACAGTCCTGGCCAGAGATGAGTGGGGATTTGAGGGAATTATTATGTCCGATTGGATTACTACTGTAGCAGGGGCTGCCCAGTCCCACCAGTGTGCCCTGGCAGGGAATGACCTGATTATGCCAGGTAATCAAAAGGACGTGAAGGACATTATGGAAGCCCTGGAATCAGGGAAATTGCCAAGGGAAATAGCAAGACAATCTGCGGCGAGAATTATAAAGGTGGTTCTGCAAACTCTAGGCATGGAGGAATGCAAACCATATATGGAACAGTTCAGTTTTAAGTGAATTATAGGGGAAAGCAATGGGAGATTATTATTTGGCAATTGATATAGGTGCATCTAGTGGCAGACATATCCTATCAGAAAACCAGAATGGAAAACTGATAATTGAGGAAATCTACAGGTTTGAAAATGGAATGAAAAATATAGATGGACATCTTTGTTGGGACTTGGATGAACTATTTAATAACATTCTGGCTGGCATGAAAAAATGCAAGAATTTGGGCAAGATTCCAAAACTTATGGCAATAGACACCTGGGCTGTAGACTATGTGCTTTTAGACAAAAGCGGAAAGAGGCTTGGCCCTTCTTATGGCTATAGGGATACAAGAGTAGATGGGATGGACTCAAAGGTTTATGAGGTCATTTCCCAGGATGATTTGTATGCCAGAACAGGTATACAAAAGCAGCCCTTTAATACCATTTACCAGCTTATGTCCACAAGGGAGATGGAGGGGGATTTGATGGAAAGGGCAGAGAATTTTCTCCTGCTTCCAGACTACTTTAATTTCCTTCTAACTGGGGTTAAGAAAACTGAATATACCAATGCAAGCACCACCCAACTTCTAAATCCTGTCACAAAGGATTGGGACCATGAATTAATAAAAGCCCTGGGATATAAGGAAGAAATATTTGGACCCATTACCATGCCTGGCACAGAGGTGGGTGGCCTTCTTCCAGAAATCCAAAGGCAACTGGGATTTAACCTAAAGGTGATACAGGCAGCCAGCCATGATACCGCCTCTGCAGTGTTGGCAGTGCCCGCTCAAGACCAGGACTTTTTATATATTAGTTCAGGTACCTGGTCTTTGATGGGAGTGGAAACCAGAGAGGCCAATTGCAGTAAGGAGGCTGAAGAAGCCAATATGACAAATGAAGGTGGCTACGAATACAGGTTTAGGTTTTTGAAAAACATAATGGGCCTTTGGATGATTCAAGAGGTTAGGCATGAATTAGATGATAAATACTCTTTTGCGGAACTTTGCCAATTGGCTGAGGCTTCAAATGATTTTCCCTCCAGAATAGATGTAAATGACAAGAGATTTTTAGCACCAGAAAATATGATTGAAGAAATTAAAAATGCCTGCGGGGAGTCAGGACAAAGGAGGCCGGAATCTGTGGGAGAAATTGCCACAGTTATCTATCAGAGCCTGGCTGATGCATATAAAAAAACAGTGGAAGAAATCCAGTCAATTACTGGAAAAAGATATAAGAACATTCATATCGTAGGGGGAGGTTCTAAGGCCATGTATTTAAATAAACTGACTGCAGAAAAAACAGGTCTGAACTGCTACTGCGGGCCATCTGAATGCACTGCTATTGGAAACCTTATGGTTCAATATTTACACGATGGAATATATCAGAATGTGGAAACTGCAAGGAAGTCGGTTTTTGATTCCTTCCAGGTGGACAAAATATAAGAAAGGGAAAGGATAATGTAGAGATGAAAGTGTTGGAGACAGAATTTGCAATAGGTTTTATTAGAATGGCAACGGACGGCTGGAACCAGGGATGGCATGAGAGAAACGGGGGAAACCTTTCGTATCGCATAAAAAAAGAGGAGATTGACCAAGTCAATGAGGAATTAAATCCTGGCAAGTGGCAGGCAATTGGCACTGAGGTTAAAGATTTATCAGGAGAGTATTTTTTAGTGACTGGATCTGGAAAATATTTTAGAAACCTGGAAATAAATCCTGAGGATAGTATGGGCATTGTAGAGATAGATGAGACAGGCACAAATTACAGGATTTGTTGGGGCCTGGTCAATGGAGGCAGACCTACATCAGAACTGCCTACCCATCTGATGAATCATCAGGTAAAAAAGCAGACAAAGGGAGATGACATGAGGGTAATCTATCACTGCCACCCTGCAAATGTCATAGCTTTGACTTTTGTGCTTCCACTGAAGGATCAGGTTTTTACACGAGAATTATGGGAGATGGCCACAGAGTGCCCTGTAGTTTTTCCAGATGGCATCGGGGTGGTGCCTTGGATGGTGCCGGGAGGACGAGAAATCGGAGAGAAGACATCTGAACTTATGAAAAAATATGATGTGGCAATCTGGGCTCATCATGGCATGTTTGTGGCTGGAGAAAACTTTGATATGGCCTTTGGCCTCATGCATACAGTGGAAAAATCTGCTGAGATTTTGGTTAAAGTAATGTCTATGTCAAAGGAGAAGTTGCAGACTATAAAGCCTGATGAATTTAGGGATTTGGCAAGAGAGTTTAAGGTGACATTACCAGAAAAATTCTTGTATGAAAAATAAGTTTTATGTCGGAGGAGAATAATACTATGTTGGTTAATACAAAGGCAAAAGTGGGAGTTTTTTCCATCGCGCTTAAGGCATATCTGCCTCAATTTCCAGAGTTGGTTCCTGAGTTTTTAGGTCAGTACGAAGATTTTAAAAAGTCTATTCCAGACTCAGTAGAAATAATTGACGGAGGAATGGTAACAACAAAGGAGCAGTCCCAGGCTGCAGGAGAAAAATTTAGGGCGGCGGATGTAGATATTGTCTTTATGCAACTTTTGACCTACGCTACATCTTACAACATGCTACCAGCAGTGAGAGATTTGGATGTGCCGGTGGTCCTTGTAAATTTGCAAAAGGTAAGGTGCCTTGATTTTGACAATGCAGGCATTGCTGACTGGCTAGGTTTGGCCTATGCAGGCGGAGCAGTTGGAGAAATGGTGGCTGACTTGAATCGATTTGGGAAAAGGCATGCTGTTATTACAGGTGTTGTTGAGGGTAGAGATGAAAAGGTCAAAGCAGAGATAAATGACTGGTGTCTGGCAGCCCAGGTCAGAAGGAGATTCAGGGATACAAACATTGCCCAAATCGGCAGACCTTATCCTGGCATGATGGACCTTTACATTGACGAGTCAAACCTTTACCGGAGAATGTTTTTATACACCAAGCAATTTGACTGGGAGAAGATGTGGGCAATTGCAGATAATGTAGAGGATGAGAAGGCCATAATGGATAAAGCCCAAGAAATCCTAGATACTTTTGAGGTGGAAGGAGGAGCCAGCCAGGAAACCATGTGGGAAATGGCCAGGTATGTTCTGGCCTTTGAGGAGTGGGTAAAGGAGGAGCAGATTGGACTTATCGCCTCACATTACGATGGCTTTGCCAAGGGTCAGGCGGGAGTCCTGGATTCCATGCTTATACCTGCCTTTTCAATGCTGATAAAACAAGGGGTTGCCTGTGCTGTTGAGGGAGACATGAAAGTAGCCATGGCCATGTCTATAATGAAAACTATTTCTGGAACAGGCCAACTTTCAGAGTTTTACACCATAGATTTTGATGAGGACATTATGATAATAGGACACTCGGGGTCAGGGGATGCAGACATCTCTACTGAGCACAAGCCTACCATGAAAATTGTGCCTGTATTCCATGGAAAAACAGGTGGAGGATATTTGACTCAGTTTTATCCTAGCCTTGGTCCTGTTACCTATTTGGCCATAACCCAGGACGGAGATGGTCACTTTAAATTTGTAGTGGCTGAGGGAGTTAATGAGCCAGGTAAAATTCTAAAAATTGGGGATACCAATATGAGAACAAGATTCTCTATTGGAGCAAGGGAGTTTAATAACAAGTGGTGTCAGTGCGGCCCAACTCATCATTTTGCAGCGGGTGTGGGAAGGCATATAGATACTATTTTAAAGGTGGCACAAATATTTAATGTGCCGGTGGATGTGGTTTGTAGATAGGAGCGGTTTTACCGCTCCTTTTTTTGCCCTTGTTTATATGGTAGAATTTAAAATACATAAAGTAGTTTTTAAAACCACATGATAGAGAGGCAGGCCATTATGAAGAACTCAAACAGAAAAACGATTAACGATATTTTGCATCAACTGGTGGAGATAGACTATGTCCATCCGGATGATATTCCAAATATTGATTTGTATATGGACCAGGTACTGACCTTTTTGGATCAGGAGTTGGGTACTGTTAGGGAGGCCACAGAGGATAAGGCTATGACCAAGACCATGATAAACAATTATACCAAGAATCAGATTTTGCCTCCTCCTGTAAAAAAGAAATATTCCAGAGATCATATGTTGAATCTGATTTTTATTTATTATCTCAAGAATTTCCTGTCAATGAAGGATATCAAGAGTATTCTTGACCCTATCAATGACAAATATTTTGGGGCCAAAGAGGGGCTGGGATTTTATGATATTTATGCCAATATGGTTGACTATGAAAGCATTGTTGCCAGCGATGTCATGAAGGACATTGTGCATAAATACAACTATAGCAGGGAAGTGTTTACTGATCTGGAGCAGGAGTCAAAAAATCAGCTGCAGGATTTCACTTTCATATGTGAATTGGCTTTTGATATTTTCGTAAAAAAGATGATGCTGGAGCAGTTTATCGCCGGACGTCAGGAGGGTGAAGACCAAGAAAGGGTCCAGGGGGAAGCGGCAGAAGAAAAAACTGAGACTAATGATAAAAAGGACTTAAAAAAAGACAATAATTAAAAAAAAGAGAGCAGACTTTATATAGATACAAGGCTAAGGATATGATAGAATATTAGAACAAATATTCGAAATATTCGCAGATGATTCTGCCTTAGAAAAGGAATTTTAGTAATGGATTTAGGATTTTTAAATGACAAGCAACGGGAGGGAGTAGTTACAACTGAGGGGCCGGTTTTAATTTTGGCCGGGGCCGGCTCAGGCAAGACAAGAGTCCTGACCCACAGGGTTGCTTATTTGATAGACCAGGGTGTAATGCCATACAACATTATGGCCATTACCTTTACCAACAAAGCCGCCAGGGAGATGAGGGAGAGGATCGACAATATCGTTGGATTTGGCTCTGACGGTGTTTGGGTTGCCACCTTCCATTCATCTTGTGTCCGCATTCTCAGGAGATTTGGGGACAGGGTGGGATATGGCACCAATTTTACAATATATGACACAGACGATTGCAAAACCTTGATGAAGGACATTTGCAAATATCTTGAGATAGATACAAAGCAGTTTAAGGAGAGGACATTTCTCAATGTCATTTCCGACGCCAAAAATAAACTCATTGGCCCAGAGGAATTTACCAACATGGCAGTTGGAGATTACAACAGGACCAGACAGGCTATGGTATACAGGGAGTATCAGGCACGCCTCATGAAAAATAATGCCATGGATTTTGACGACCTGATTATGAAAACTGTGAAGTTGCTCCAAAAGGATCCAGAGGTAAAGGACTATTACAACAACAAGTTCAAATACATCATGGTGGACGAGTATCAGGATACCAATGCTGCCCAGTTTGAGTTGGTTAGACTTTTGGCATCAGGCTTTGAAAACCTTTGTGTTGTAGGTGATGACGACCAGTCTATCTACAAGTTTAGAGGTGCAGACATATACAACATTCTCAATTTCGAAAAGCACTATCCTAATGCCCATGTCATCAAACTGGAGCAAAATTATCGTTCTACTGCAAACATTTTGGACGCAGCAAATGGGGTAATCAGAAACAACGAGGGCCGCAAGGAAAAGGCCCTTTGGACAGAGGCTGATGCTGGGGACAAAATAGAGTTCCAGCAGTTTGATTCGGCATATGAGGAGGCTAGTTATATAGTTAGCAACATATCATCTCTTGTGAGAAAGGGGGAGGCTGAGTACAAGGATTGTGCAGTTCTTTATCGTACCAATGCCCAGTCCCGTCTTTTAGAGGAAAAGATGATTTATGAGGGCATTCCTTACAAGATTGTGGGTGGTGTAAACTTCTATAGCCGCAAAGAAATAAAGGATGTATTGGCATATTTAAAGACTGTTGATAATGGGTCAGATGACATTGCTGTGCAGCGTATTATAAACATTCCAAAGCGAGGTATTGGTGCCACAACAATTGGGAAGGTGGCGGATTTTGCAAGAGACCATGGCCTCAATTTTTACGAGGCGCTTTGCCGCGCAGAGGATGTACCATCTATAGGCAAGGCCGCAGAAAAAATTAAAGGTTTCACTTCCCTGATAGAAAGGCTGAGAGAAATCTCTAATGAGGAAAGCGTTTCAGCTTTGGTTGAGGAGATTCTCGATAGGACGGATTATGTGGCAGAGTTAAAGGCTGAGGGCACAGATGAGGCCAAGGCCAGAATAGAAAATATAGACGAATTATTAAACAAGGCTGTCGCCTATGAAAAGGATGCAAGAGACGATGGGGCAGAGCCTAGTTTGTCAGGATTTTTGGAGGATGTAGCCCTTGTCGCAGATATTGATTCCTACGATGAAAGCGACAACTATGTGGTACTGATGACCTTGCACGGGGCCAAGGGATTGGAGTTTCCTAGGGTATATATGGCAGGCATGGAGGATGGATTATTCCCAGGCCAGAGCGCAATTTTTGATGGTGGCGGCGCTGACTCGGAGATGGAGGAGGAGAGACGCCTCTGCTATGTTGGCATCACCAGGGCAAAGGAGCATCTGACAATGACAGCTGCCCGTATGCGTATGATTAGGGGAGAGACTCAGTTCTCAAAGATTTCTCGCTTTGTAAAGGAAATCCCTGAGGAACTGATGAAAGGCAACCTCTGGGAGGCAAAGCCTAGGGATGAATATTCTCCCACACCTATTGGAGAATATAGCGTATACGGAGGCGCAGGCAAGTCCTTTAGCACCAACTATGGCACATCCCCTAAGAGCGAAAGCAAGCCAGTATCCACCAGATACGGGGCAAGCACTGGATTTACCGTTGGTTCTTCCACCACTGCAGTACCTAACAAAAATGGCACAAAGATTGAAAAGGCCCCATTGGAATACGGTGTAGGGGACAGGGTCGCCCACATCAAATTTAAAGAGGGCACAGTAAAAGACATTGTGGACGAAGGACGTGACTACGAGGTCACTGTAGAATTTGATGGAGCCGGAATTAAAAAGATGTTTGCATCTTTTGCAAAATTAAAAAAGATTTAGATTCATAATATTTATGAGGTAGTTATATGAAAAGAGGAGATATAGTTCAGGGAAAGGTTGTCAAGGTTTCTTTTCCTAATAAAGGAATCGTGGAGACAGAGGAGGGGGACCGTCTGAGGGTCAAAGGAGTGTTGCCGGGACAGACAGTTTCTGTCCGGGTAAAAAAATCTTCCAAGGAAAAAGCCCAGGGCATGCTCTTATCAGTGGATGCCCCATCTGATCTTGAGATGGCTGAGCCATCATGTATCCACTTTGGAAAGTGTGGTGGATGCACATATCAGTCCCTGCCTTATGAGGCTCAGCTAAAGATAAAAGAGGGAATGATTCAGGACCTTATGGCTCCTGTCATAGGGGAGGATGTGTGGTCATCTACCTACGAAGGAATCAAGGCCAGCCCATCACAGTTCGGCTATAGAAACAAAATGGAATTCTCCTTTGGTGACGAGATGAAGGACGGCCCTCTTACTTTGGGTATGCACAAAAAGGGCAGTTTTTATGATGTAGTCACAGTGGATTGCTGCAAGATTATAGATGGTGATATGAGGCGAGTCCTCAATATTACATTAGAATATTTTACAAGGTTTGAACTTTCTTATTATCACAAGAATACCCACCAGGGATACTTGCGTCATCTTCTTGTGCGCAAGGCTCAAAAAACAGGACAGATTCTTATAGATTTGGTCACAAGTACGCAGATTTCCTCCCTCTATGAGATTGCCCTTTTGGCAGGATGGAAGGAGGCCCTATTAAAGTGCCCTGATTGGGATGGGGAGATTGCGGGCATACTGCATACGAGAAATGATAGGGAGGCTGACATAGTTTTTGACGAGGGTACAGAAATCCTCTATGGAAAGAGTTCATTCAAGGAGGAAATCCTGGGACTGTCTTTTACTATCAGCCCATTTTCATTTTTCCAGACAAATTCTCTGGGGGCAGAGGTTTTGTACAGCACAGCAAGAGATTTTATTGCAGCAGGTGCTGACGGCGCTGAGGTCTATGACCTCTATTCTGGCACAGGCACAATAGCCCAGGTTATTGCCCCTGCCGCAAAACACGTCACAGGTGTAGAGATTATCCCAGAGGCTGTTGAGGCAGCAAAAGAAAATGCCAAATTAAATAGTCTAGATAATTGCCACTTTATAGCGGGGGACGTCCTAAAGGTGCTGGACGATATCAAGGAGCGACCAGACTATATCATCCTTGACCCACCTCGCGATGGCATTCATCCAAAGGCTCTGGAAAAGATTATCGATTATGGTGTTGATTCCCTAGTTTATATTTCCTGCAAGCCAACCAGCCTTGCCCGTGACCTGGAGGTATTCCAGGCTCGTGGCTATCAGGTAAAGAGACTGGCCTGCGTAGACATGTTCCCAGGGACATATCATGTGGAGACTGTTTGCCTCTTGAGCAACCGAAAACCCGATTCTCACATTAAGCTTTCTCTGGACATGGATGAATACTACGATATCATAGAGAAGGAAGAAGCGGAAAAGAAATAAACTTCATAATATACCGAACTTAAAGCAATATAGCTGCTGATGCGTAAAAACATCGGCAGCTATTTTTTTTACGCTGAAGGGAGGTGGTGCCTATGATCCGGATCATGTGAGGTTAGAGGGTAACAGACAATCAACGACAATCACGAAACGGAGGAAATCATAATGGCGAAGAAAAGAAGTATTAAGATTTACGGCCAGTCCGGATACAAGTATCAGGAGACGGCAACGATCATGTTGAAGGGGAAATGGCTGGAAGAGCTTGGGTTTAAGACTGGAGATTATATCTCCGTCACCTGCGAGGATGGCAGACTGGTGATCACGCCGGACGCCGAGAGAGCCGCTATTAAGGCAAGGGAAGACGAATTCATGGAGCGGGAGATGAAAGCCTTACAGAAGCGCTACGAGGCCGAGAAAGCCAAAATTCGGGCCCAGATGGTGGCGGAACCGGAAGTGAGGTGGTAAACATGTTTACCACGGAAGAATTGCAGGCAATCGACAGGAATTACTTCACTGTCATCGTTGCGGATGCCTATGACGTGACGCTGATCAGTAATAACACAAAGCACGTCTGGTATATCCGAAACGTGGAGTTGAAAGACCGGAATCTTTGCCTGGTCTATCACAAACACAAAATTAGTCATCCTTATCACAGCCATTCCCGGTGCGGGACACTTCGGAGGGCAATCAGGGATATCAAGTCCCATGATGAGTTTCAGTTAAACGGCAGGAAGCCGGTCTATAAACAATAAAATAAGAGCGGTAGCACCCGGGTGATGGATGTTACCGCTCTTTCTTTGTTTTGGCTTATTCTGATTTCTTACTTACGATTCTTCTTACAGTGGCGGAGCCTCAGATACTCACAGACGGCATCATGCGCGTTGTTGATCTCCTGGCGGCCACGGCTGGGCTTGAGGTTGATCTGGACGCAGATATCGTCGATCGGTACTCCCTGCAGGCTAAGACGGATAATCTTGGCATAGCGGGGATTTTCCTTGTCAAAGTGAGCAAGAAGCTGTACCTGC
>JAIKWH010000078.1 GCA_024684955.1 Pseudobutyrivibrio sp. | reverse complement strand
TATTGATATAGCGTCCAAAAACCTATGTCAGGTTATCCTTTTTGTAAAGGAAGAGATATTCGAGGCTACACTTGAAGCAGTAGAAAAATATGGAATACTGACTATTGCAAAACCAGTGAATAGGCAGATGTTTTGGGCTGCAATCAAAATGTCAAAAGCCCTTACTGTCCGTATGTCCATAGCCAATGACAAAATCAGGAGGCTGCAGATAAAACTGGACGAGACAAAACTGGTTTCCCAGGCTAAGTGTCTTTTGATTGCCAACAAAGGACTATCGGAGGAAGAAGCCCATCGCTATATAGAAAAGCAGGCCATGGATCAGCGCACCAGCAGGGTGGCAATAGCTGACAGTATCGTAGATTTTTATAAAGAGGATTAAAGTGAATTAAAATATAAGAGCAAGTTACCTTACATAAAAGGGAACTTGCTCTTTTTGATTGAATACATACTTTGAATTGTAAATCAATTATTTAAGTTTCAAACCATAATAATTTGCAATTGCCGTGGCATCTGCCACACCAAGCTGCTGATACTGCTCCACAGTGCTCAAATGGTTTTCCCTATCAGCCTTGTTTGTAACATAGGCATGCTCAATGATGATGCCAGGCATTCCATTGCTTTTTGTCTTATTTATGACTGCATAATAATCCTTGGCAGAACCATCCGGGTATTTGCCTCCAGCAGAATCTCTAGTAACAATACCTGTTCCATTTGGACACATTTTCCAGTCATCAATTTTAAGTCCTGTGGCTGTAAGTTGAGTGAGAATGCTTGAGGCCATATTATATCCGGCAACACACAGGTCAGGTCTGTAATTAGGATTTGGAATAATTACCTTGCAACCTGACACATTAGGGTCCACATCTGCATCATAATCATTGTGGATAGAAACATAAAAATCAGCCTTTAATTTTTTTGCATAATCAACCCTGGCACTGAGACATCCAGAGGCCGAATCTGGATTGGCGCCGTAAGGACACTCGAATCCATACCTGGTCATATAGACTTTTACTCCGTTGTATCTCTCCAATTCATTCTTGCAATAATATGCAATATAGAGATTGATTGTAGCCTCATCCAAATTGTAGGCCTGGAAACCATGGTGAACACTATCGTGACCTGGATCCAAGACAACCACTATATCCTTTTGCTTTACAGTCTTCTTTTTTGCTGCCTCAACCGTTGAATAATCAGAGACAAAGGCTCCGACAGCAAAAGTCATAACAAGCATCAAAGTAATAATCTTTTTAAACAATTTCATGAAATAACTCCTTGGGAAAAATTACAGATAATAATTTACAAACAGGAGTAATAACCCATCTGCAAAAACCTAAGTAAATAGATAATACCTCAAGCCGGTGGAAAAACCAAGTTTAACAAGAAATTTAAGGTGAAATTGGGATTGAATATAAATAAATAACAAGTATAATAAAAGTATATCCGTTATTAATTTGGTACAAGCAAGAAAGGAGAGGTAAATTATGAAAAAACATTATTTTTTGGCGGGGGTAATAATGATATTATTATTAAGTGTACGCGGAATCAATGCTAGTGCGCAGGGGGTATATGAAAATGTAGATGGCGATTTAGCACCTGATGAAGATGGTTATGAAGATTCTTGCCTGCAGGCAGAAGTGTCAGAGGAATCATTAAAGGAAACCGATGAAGAGGAAGTGTTTCATACATTAGATTCAGCTCAGGGGTTTGCAATGTCCTTACCAGTTACACATTTTAAACAAGAGACAAGTTATTATTGTGGACCAGCAACAACGAAGCAAACAATATATTATCTTGGCGGGGGTAATTATTCTCAAAGCACATTAGCAAAAGAACTTCAGACTACTAGTAGTGGTACTGTAATGGGAAACATTCCAACGATAATTAATAAACACCTTCCGGGAAAAGGATATGCAATGAGAACGATTCCTGGTAATCAGAGTACATATGCTTCTCAAATTTATACGGCTTTAACAAGTGGAAAGCCGGTAGTTATTGATATAATTGCTTCAAAGAGTGATGGATGGCCATATAATACAAATGGGCATTTTTTGAATATATCTGGTGTTTCTTGTGGGACTCAGGGTAATTACATTACTGTTACAGATCCAAATTCAAGCAATGCTAAAGATATATATCCACTTTCAACAGTTTATAAGGTAAACAGTAAACACTGGAATAAAGCATATATATGGTAAAAAAGAATTTATTATTAATTATAATAATTGTAAATTGTATCTTCATCCTTATATTGGCAGCATTTAGAGTCGGCGATTTATTTGGGGTGGCTGATACGAAATCAATTGTGGAAAGTAACATAGAACTAAAAGAGATTAAGAAAAACCCCACATTTGTAACGCAATTACCGGAAGGAAGCAGTTATACATGCATAGGATGCACCAATAATTACGTTTTTTTTGAAGTTTGTGCAGATGATGATGTGACTAACCTTAAATACTGTGTTTACAATCTCTCGACTGGAGAACTGATGGACATCTACAGGCCGGTAGACTGGAGCTATATTTTTAATCCAACATTAGTAGATGATGCTCTTATTATTACAGTAGTTACTAATAATTCTTCTCTCAATGATTTGAATTATCAAGTGATAAAGGTAGAAATTGGTGGTGCTAAAAAAATATTTGAAGGGCATTCATGCTTTTATCCTCAAATAGTTGCCCTGAAAAATGGTATTGCGATAGAAAGTTTTTCTTTTGATTCAGATTATGTAGAGTCCGAAGTGGATGTATATGATTTTGAAAAAAACAAGAAAACCAAATTGATAAGTACAAAGTATATTGAGGAGGAAACTGGAGAATACAAGGGGCAAAAAGTGACATATATAGGAAGCATAGATGGGGATTTGGTTTATTGCGTATCTGATTATGGAAATAATTCAAATGGTGAAAATATAGACACACACGATTTTTATATTGTTGAGGAAAATGGAAAAGCAAGTAAGTGTAGATATCAGCCGGGATACGAGTGTAAATACTATGCATATCAGGATAATGTATTTATTGCCAACAGGAGATCCAATGGCTCAATGTATTCTATCTGGACATACTTATATGAGGATAAGGGTGACAGGATTGAGAGAATAGCAATTCCATCCATGGATACACATTTAAATGGGGTTAATTTCTTAGCACAAGATAAAATCTATCTAAATTTTAGCTTTAGTGGAATGATTGTTGACTTAAAAAATATGCAATATTGGGAAGTTGAAGAGGCATGTACATGTTGTGAAGGAAACTTTATATACTACGTTAAAGATGGAGAATTGTATATGGTTGATGTTGGTGTTTAAGTCAGTAAGGCTGTGGAGTTCCGCAGCCTTATCCATTGTAGGATTGTTTAAAAACTTTAAAATGGCTAATGAATGTAATAAAATCCAACTAAAATAAATAACATATACTAGAAAATGGAGATGAGCGTATAATGAGAAAACTAACTAAAGGCGAGTATAAGGTTATGGAGTGCCTTTGGAATTCCGAGGAAGAAATGAATAGCAATGAGATTGCAGAAGCACTTTTGAATGACAAGTTTAGTAAGCCATCAGTGTATAAGGCTATACAATCATTGGAAAAAGAGGGCTTTTTAACTATATCTAGTCTAGAATTAATAGGGAAAATATACGCTAGAAATTTTGTACCTGCAATTTCTAGAGATGATTATCTTGCATTCGAGTTAAAAGATAAAGGTGCAAACCTTGCCTCAATGAAAAATATTTATGTCGCCATGTTGGGAATGGAGAAGAAAAAGGATAAAGAAGAAAGGGAGGCACTTATTAACGATTTACAGGAAATAATTAATTCAATTCGAAAAAGGGAGAAATAATGGGGGTAACAGAGTTTTCAATTGTAAGTACAATAATATGGTCTAGCATAATTATTGTCGCAATGTCCCTATTAAGAACAAAATACAGATTTGTAAATATTTGTGGGGCTTCAGGGATGGTGCTTTTGTATTTGTTTTGTGGAATTAGAATGCTCGTGCCGATAGATTTCCCATGGACAGTTTGTTTTAATTCTCCGGTTATATATAACAAATTACATGAATGCCTGAACATTGAGATAATAATTAATAACTTTCACTTTTATATAAAAGATCTTTTGACCTGGGCATGGGCAGTAGGTATCATTATTGGATTTATAGAATTGTTGATTGAGTATGATAGTTTTGATAGGAAAATAAAAAAACTCAATAAAAGTTTAGATATCAAATTAACTGAGGCTATTAAACTGCTGCAGGAAAAACAGGGGGGTAAAAACTATAACAAAATAAGAGTTTATAGAAGTGGAGATGTAAATAGCCCTTTTGGTTGTGGGATTATTGATAAAAAAATATTCATACCTAATCGTGATTATAGTGAGTTAAATATTAATAATATTTTGTTACATGAATATATGCATCATAAGAATGGTGATATTAAAATAAAACTTCTAGTAAATGTTTTATGTGTCCTTTATTGGTGGAATCCACTTGTATATATGCTTAAATATAATATGGAATCCTATTTTGAGATGAGATGTGACTTAGAAGTTGTCAATAATATGGATAACAGCGCGATTGCAGACTATCTTCAGACTATTGTTTCAGAAGTTTCATACGCGGCGCAACTAGAAAAAAACAGCGCAATAGTTGGAATGCTTGGGAAAAAGTCAGAAGTGGGGTTGAAAGAACGTTTTAGGGCTATTGAACTAGCAACGGAACAACAACCTGTTAAGGTCTGGAGGAACATAACATTAATTTTGACAATTTTTGTATTTGCAATTTCATATTCATTTATACTCTTGCCAGGTTATCCTCCGAAGGTTGATGATTACGGAGACGGAGTAAAATCTTATGAAGTATCCCCTGATAATGCTTACATTGTGCATGAGGGGAAGGAATATTATTTATGGACTGATTTTGGGGATAAAACGTCTTTAGACAAGGACAATGCAGAAATGCTTTTGAAAAATGGATTTGAACTAAGGGAGGAGTAATATGATGAAGAAACAAATTCTTAAATTATTATGCTTAATAATAATGTTCACTCAAATGAGAGCACTATCTTATGCTAAAGAAATAGAAGATAATGCGATTATAGTGTTGGATCAAACTATGGGGCAGGACGCAGTTTCAATAAATGCAGCTGATACCATAGTAGTAAAAACCAGAATGTATAATGGGGAACTTCAATACAGAAGATGGAATGAAACTAAGAAGGTTTGGATTGATAATAAGTGGTTGAGAAACTTATAGAACAACTGACGGTTGCAAGGCCAGGGAGAGAGACTATTCAGAACTGATTTAAAAAAATGTGTTGACACAGTAAAACTGTAGTTGTATGATGAACGCAAATTTAATACTAGGTAGAGGTTGCGAGATTTATCAGTATTCTCATTGATGGGATAGGCCCCATGTGATGTGAGAGGAAAGGAAATATCGCCGAAGGAGGACATGGGCCTTACGTGTTTATTCTGGGCATACGGCAAATAGGCGTATGACTGTCATCCAATATTGGATGGGGAGCTATCATTACGCAAAGCAATTATGAGCTGTCCATTTGATATGGGCAGCTTTTTTAGTAAAGGAGAATGGATATGAGCATATTTACTGGGGCGGCGGTTGCTATTGCTACTCCTATGAATGAGGACTTTTCAGTTAACTATGAAAAACTGGATAATCTGATTGAGTTTCAAATTGAAAATGGCACAGATGCAATAGTAATCTGCGGCACAACAGGTGAGGCATCTACTTTGTCCCACGAGGAGCATCTGGATGTGGTGGGGCACTGCATCAAGACAGTAAAGGGTCGCGTCCCTGTTATAGCAGGCACAGGTTCCAACAGTACAGAGACAGCAATCTACCTTTCCACTGAGGCGGAGAAATTGGGAGCGGATGCAGTCCTTCTTGTTACCCCATATTACAACAAGGCCACACAAAAGGGTTTGTATGAGCATTTTAAGGATACGGCAGATGCCATAAATATTCCTTGCATTCTCTACAATGTCCCATCCCGTACAGGCTGCAACATTCTGCCGGAGACAGCAGTTAAGTTGGCTCGAGATGTTAAAAACATTGTGGCAATCAAGGAGGCTTCTGGCAATATTAGTCAGATAGCAAAACTGATGCAGTTGGCTGATGGATGCATAGATGTATATTCAGGCAATGATGATCAGATAGTACCAATTATGTCACTGGGAGGACTTGGTGTTATCTCAGTGCTTTCCAATGTGGCACCGGCCCAGACCCATGAGTTGTGCCAGGCCTGCCTGGATGGGGATTTCAAAAAGGCTGCAAAGATGCAACTTGAGGCTCTACCACTTATAGATAGCCTGTTTTCAGAGGTTAATCCAATCCCAGTAAAACATGCCCTTAATGTTATGGGATTTGAGGCAGGACCACTTAGAAAACCTCTTACTGAAATGGAAGAGGATCACGCAAAAATTTTAGAGGAGAATATGAAAGAATATGGACTTTACTAATACAATTTGGTCTTTGGCACCAGCACTAATCGCAATTTTACTTGCACTTATCACAAAAGAGGTTTATTCATCCCTCTTTATAGGAATTGTTGCAGGAGGTCTGCTGTACAGCGGATTTAACCTGGCAGGGGCTATGCAGCATGTGTTTGTTGACGGAATGATTGGCCAGCTTTCAGATGCGTGGAACGTTGGTATTTTAGTTTTCCTTGTTGTGCTTGGCGCAATGGTAATGCTTATGAACCGCGCTGGAGGCTCAGCAGCCTTTGGTAAGTGGGCATCAACCCATGTTAAGACAAAGGTAGGGGCACAGGTGGCAACCATCGTTCTTGGAATGCTGATTTTCATCGATGACTATTTTAACTGCCTGACTGTAGGCTCTGTAATGAGACCGCTTACAGACAAGGAGGACATTTCAAGAGAAAAACTGGCATACCTCATTGATGCCACAGCAGCTCCTGTTTGTATCATCGCCCCTATTTCATCATGGGCAGCAGCTGTTACAGGATTTGTAGATGGAGCCAATGGACTTTCACTTTTCATTCATGCCATCCCTTACAATTTTTACGCACTACTTACCTTGGTAATGATGTTTACTCTTACTTTTATGAAATTTGACTATGGCACTATGAAGCAGGCAGAGCTCAAGCACCTGGCAGAGGTTGCAAAGAAAAAGTACAAGGAGAGAGAGGCCAGTCTGACAGGGGCCGAGGACCAGCCACACCCACCTGTATCAGGTAAGGGAAAGGTTATTCACCTGGTTCTTCCTATTATTACTTTGATTATCTGCTGTGTAATCGGCATGATTTACACAGGCGGCTTCTTTGAAGGTGAAACATTTATTGATGCCTTTGCAAATTCTGATGCATCAGTTGGTCTTGTTTATGGTTCTGTAGTTGCACTTATTATTACAATCATTTTCTTTGTGGCCACAAGAGTACTTACTTTTACAGAGTGTATGAATGCCATCCCAGAGGGATTTAAGTCTATGGTGCCAGCCATTTTAGTTCTTACTTTTGCATGGACATTAAAGTCTATGACAGACAGCCTTGGGGCTGCTGATTATGTAGGTGGTATTGTGGCAAATGTTGCAGGCAACAATGCAATCATGAGTCTTTTACCTGCAGTAGTATTTCTTGTTGGTATCTTCCTTGCTTTTGCTACAGGTACATCATGGGGCACTTTTGGTATCCTCATTCCTATCGTAGTAAATGTATTTGGTGGTGACGTTAGCAACGAACTTATGATTATTGGTATCTCTGCTTGTATGGCAGGTGCTGTATGCGGTGACCACTGCTCACCAATTTCCGATACAACAATTATGGCCTCTGCCGGTGCCCAGTGCGACCATATAAAGCATGTTAGCACCCAGTTGCCTTATGCCTTTACAGTTGCAGCCGTATCACTGGTTTCATATATTATCTCAGGATTTGTTAGAAATTGGTTTATCTGTTTGGCTATTGGCATAGTGCTTATGGTGGCTACTCTTTATGTGTTAAAACTTGCTACAGCAAAAAAGAATTAAAATTGATATAATTAAAGCGTCTTTACATAAGGTAAAGGCGCTTTTTTTGAAAGGAAAGATATGAAGGATATAAAGTATTTAATATTGGATGTAGATGGTACCCTGACAGACGGCTGTGTCTATATGGGTGAGAATGGAGAATTGTGCAAGGCCTTTAATATAAAAGATGGATATGGAATTGTCCATGAGGCTATTCCTGCTGGGATTACCCCTATCATTATCACAGGCCGCACCAGCAATATTGTTTTAAACCGCTGTAAGGAATTGCACATAAGTGAGATTCATCAGGGCGTAGATAAGAAATTAGAAAAACTAAAAGAGATTATGGAGGCTAAGGGGGAAAGCCTCAGGGTCTGCGCTTACATGGGGGATGACCTTAATGACATGGATTGTATGCAGGCCATAAAGGAGGCAGGAGGTCTGGTGGGCTGCCCTGCTGACAGCGCTCAGGAGGTTATTAATTTTTCTAATTATGTAGCTAATAAAGATGGGGGAAGAGGCTGCGTCAGAGAATTTATTGAGTGGCTAATCAAATAAGGATAATGAATGAGAATAGACAGGTAACAATCAAGACATTAAAGATAATTGCAATGGTCACTATGGTCATTGACCATGTGGGGCTTTGTATGTGGATGCCATACTGCCAGAGCCTGGGGGTAAACATGTCTGGGTTTTTTGATAATCCTTACATACTTACCTATAGGATTATGCGCCTCATAGGTAGGCTGGCCTTTCCCTTATATTGTTTCATGCTGGTGGAGGGGTTTCATCACACTAGGGATGCAAAAAAGTATATGGTAAGACTCTTTGCTTTGGCTATTATTTCTGAGATTCCATTTGACCTGGCAATATTTGGAAAGCCTTTTTATCTTGCGTATAACAATGTTATCTGGACCTTGCTCATAGGACTTTTAGGTATCTATTTAATAGACAAGATTAGGGCCTATCGCCCTGGCGACTTTGCCTACAACATGCTCTACCTGGAGGCACCTGCCCTTATAGTATTCTTGGCTGCTTTGGCAGGCTATGCATTGCACACAGACTATGGCGCAGCAGGTGCGGCAGGCATCGTTCTCCTGTATTTGATTTATAGGGGTGAGTGGAAGACTGCCTGCACTGGTCTTTCTATTCTAATTGGTATGGTTGCATTTGCCTCATCAAATATAAAGGAACTGGCAGCTCTTTTGATTCTGATTCCTATCTATTTTTATCATGGCAAAAAGGGGGAGGTTTCAAGGGGACTGAACAGATTTTTCTACATTTTTTACCCTCTGCATTTGGCAATTATTGCAATTGTTATTTGGATTTGGAAGGTCTATATTTAATGAAGAAAAGTTTAGGCAGGATTTACAAAATTCTCATTGTAAATCCCGACTCATAGTGATACAATCGTGCACAGTGTAAATTTATAGTTTTCAAAGGGAGGAAATTTATGAACACCACTGAACCAATCAGGGATGTGTCGAAACTCGGCATTCCAAAAACACTTATTCTCGGCTTGCAACATTTATTTGCAATGTTCGGAGCCACTATTTTAGTTCCTATTCTGGTCAATAATTATTTCGAAGGCCAAGGTCTTTCAGTTCAAGTCACTTTATTTTTCGCCGGTGTCGGCACCTTACTTTTTCATTTTTGTTCTAAATTAAAAGTTCCAGCTTTTCTTGGTTCCTCATTTGCTTTTCTTGGAGGATTTCACACAGTTGCTAATTTAAATACCGGTATTTTCAAAAACATGACTATGGGCGAGAAGTTGCCATACGCATGTGGAGGAATTGTTGTTGCTGGTATCCTTTATATCATTCTCGCTCTTATCATTAGAGCTGTTGGTATTAAAAAGGTAATGAAGTTTTTGCCACCAGTTGTTACAGGTCCTATCATCATCTGCATTGGACTTTCTCTGGCTCCTTCAGCCATCAGTAATGCTTCAACAAATTGGCCACTGGCCCTTATAGCACTTACAGTTGTAATCGTCTTTAATATCTGGGGTAAGGGAATCTTCAAGATTCTCCCAATACTCATGGGTGTTGTTATTTCTTATGGATGCGCTCTGGTATTTAATGCTCTTGGCATGACAAATGCAGACGGATCGGCAATTCTTAATTTCGAACCTGTTGCTAGCGCAGCATGGGTTGGACTTCCAGACTTCTTTATTTGCAAGTTTAATATTTCAGCAATTCTCGTTATGGCTCCAATTGCAATTGCAACAATGATGGAGCACATCGGAGATATGTCAGCAATCTCTGCCACAGTAGGAGAGGACTTTATCTCTAATCCAGGTCTCCACCGCACACTGATTGGTGACGGTCTGGCAACATCACTTTCAGCCTTCTTCGGAGGCCCAGCAAACACCACATACGGTGAGAACACAGGCGTCCTTGAACTTTCAAAGGTCTATGATCCAAAGGTTATTAGACTTGCTGCAGTATACGCTATAGTACTTTCATTCATCCCTAAGATGGCAGACATCATCGGCACAATGCCAAGCGCCATCGTAGGTGGAATCAGTTTTATGCTTTATGGTATGATAAGTGCAATAGGAATAAGAAATGTGGTTGAGAATCACGTAGATTTCACCCACAGCAGAAACCTTATCATTGCTGCCGTAATCTTGGTATGTGGCCTTGGATTCTCAGGCGGACTTACATTCACAGTTGGCTCTACAGAGATAACACTTACAAGCCTTGCAATCGCTGCAATCGCTGGTATCGCCCTTAATGCTATTATCCCTGGACGCGACTATGAATATGGTAGTCCAGAGCCATACAGATTCGACAAAGAAGGAATTTAGTATTATTTAAGGAGTGTAATTATTATGGAAAAACTCGACAATGTAGTAGAACTTACTCATCCACTTTTACAGCACAAGATTACAATGCTGCGTGACAAAAACACAGGCACAGCAGAGTTTAGAGCTCTTGTTGAGGAGATCGCTATGCTGGAGGCCTTTGAGGCCCTCAAAGATCTTGCTACAGAGGAAGTAGAAATCGAGACACCTATCGAAAAGTGCATGTCACCAGTTATCGCTGGTAGAAAGATGGCAATTGTACCTATCCTTCGCGCAGGTCTGGGAATGGTAAATGGTATCCAGAAACTGGTTCCAACAGCAAAGATTGGACATATCGGTATGTACAGAGACGAGGAGACTCATGAGCCACATGAGTACTACTGCAAGCTCCCTAGCCCAATCGAGGAAAGACTCATCGTTGTTACAGACCCAATGCTTGCTACAGGTGGCTCAGCAATTGATGCTATCAACCTCATCAAGCAGCACGGTGGTAGAAAGATTAAGTTTATGGCTATCATTGGAGCTCCAGAGGGTGTTCGCGCTCTCCATGCTGCTCATCCAGACGTACAGATTTATGTTGGTCACATTGATAGAGAATTAAATGAGAATGCATACATCTGCCCAGGTCTGGGAGATGCAGGAGATAGAATCTTCGGTACAAAATAATATCAAAAATAAAAGGACTACCCCAAATTGGGTAGTCCTTATTTTTTTACATAGCCAGGTAGTTAATGCCTTGCTTTACCTCTTCTGGAACCTCTCCCTCAGCCTTTTCCACCTTGTCGATGACAGCCTTGAGATGGTGGATTGCCTGACCTACTTGGATATCGTGTCTTTGAATCTCACGTTCGTACATAGGGTGGTTGGCAACCTTTTGTCTGTATGGTTTTGAGAAGGTGCAGAACCTGTTTAGTATATCTCGCTCAGCCTTGTTTAATCTGATGCTGCCCTTGGCCTC
This sequence comes from Pseudobutyrivibrio sp., assembly GCA_024684955.1. Classification (GTDB taxonomy): domain Bacteria; phylum Bacillota; class Clostridia; order Lachnospirales; family Lachnospiraceae; genus Pseudobutyrivibrio. The sequence continues at coordinate 16,001 of JAIKWH010000078.1, read as the reverse complement.
ATAGTTGATCCAAATAGTGTACTGTTTGGTGAAAGCCTCACGCATAGAGTTGCGGGAAGACTTGAGCAAAGTCTTAACCTTTTCTTTATTCTCCGCAGAAAGGTCTTTATTTTTTCTGTAGAATGTAAAGTAGTCATAGAATCCAGATGTAAGGCAGTCTGTGCTGACGTCATTCCATCTAGCACCCTGCTCCTTGCGGCAAATCTCCCAGCGGAAGGAACCGCAGCAGTACATCATGAGTTTGTCTATATCATCTATGGTAAACATTGGGAAGACGAATCTGCCCGGCGTGTCTACTTTTATGCCGCCACATTCCTGCCACATCATGGCACGCATACCACAGTTTGGCAGCAGGATAATATCAGGCTCAACCCTCTTGAGATAAGGCTCGCTTTTAACACCCAAATCCATGTCTGTGTAATAGCCCTCTCTAAGGAAGATGCCGTAGTCAATTTCTTCAATTTTTCCCATGCACTCCAGGAGTTTGGCCTGGGTCAAAAGCATTCTGGTAGGCTCTGACACAAAGTCTTCCTTTGTGAGAACAGGGCAGAAGGATGTCATCTTACCTGAGGTTGTTCTGTTAGAGGATTTAAAGAAGTTGTGTATTTCAAACTTTACTTTTTCCTCCTGGTTGTCAAACCAGTCCTTCATCTCGGCTTCAGAAATGTTGCCGGCCTTTCTTTCCTCCAGGACAAAGCCCCTGTAGTCAAGGTCTAATTCGTTTCTGCCAGGCTCTCGCTCTCCGTTATAAATAGCCTTTAGCCAATCATACATGGTAAAGAAGTGTTCCCCTGCACATAGACTAGGTAACTTCTCACAAATGTCTGCCAGTTCGTTGGCTAATTCTTCTCCAATAGGCTCATAGTCTATGTAGCCCATGTTTAGGAACATGGATAGGATGGTATCTAATTGGCCACCCATATACTCTAACTCAAGAGCCCTAAAGAAAGTTTTTTCATATATTTCGTAGAAGGAATCAACTGCCTTTTTGCGGGCACGTCTTTCGTTGTCCTCCTTGCCTTCCCTGTCTTCCAGAGCCAGGAATTCATCCAGGGCCTGTCTATATTCTTGCTCTTTTGCCTCGTCGATCTCGGCAAATTCACAGATGTGTTCAAAGGTTTGTTTAAACTCAGCCTGCTTTAAAACCTTGGCCTCATCAAAGGATGCAGCGCTGGCTTCAAAATCATGATTCTCGTATTCGCTCCAACGCTCCTCCACAAGTTCTGGGTCGAAAAGTTTGCTTTGGGTAATAAACTTATAAAGCATTTTCATAAGTTTGATTACCTGGTCTTGGTCCAGGCCTCTTTCTGCGCAGTATATCCGCAGGTTGAAGAGGTTTTCAAAGAGGTCATTACCATCCTCTGCCAGCATTATTGGAGCAAATTCCTCCAGATAAAAGCCCATGGTCTCGGCGCAGGCAATGGCACGACTCATGTATCCGCAGGAGATGCCAATAACACCTTTTACAATTTCGGTTTTGCTGCCGTAAATATTTTCAATTTCTCTGTTGTCGACTGAATTGAGAGAATCAATGTAGCCATGCTCCCAAGGAAGGATTTCCTCGGACAACTCAATTGGAGTCAGTTCCTCTGAAAGGGGAATCTCAACTGGGTTGTGACCTGTTGAACGACAGATTTTTTTATATTCAGAATTGATGCCCTTGGCATAATCGAAGAAGGAATCTACCTTTGCTTTGAGATTGTCGTAGATGGCAAAAACATCCCTGCATTGCCTAAAGGCTCCCTTGGAAAAACCGAATATGTATACCGGCTGCTCCTCAAAAACCCTATCAAAATCAGCCATTGATTTGTATTTGCACGCAATGGCAGTAACATCATCAATGGCAGTGTAGTCTGAGTCATAATTTCTATTGAGGGCGTCAGAAAGTCCAACAACGGTGCCAGGTCCCAAGGTAAGGTGCATGCCTTTCCACATCTGGTCCACCTGTCCCTTGATGATGACATAGACAGTCTCAACAGGGTCCCCCTCTTGAATTATTTGATTGCCTTTTGTAAAAGTGATTTGTTCCAACACAAGTCTCCTAAGTGAGGCCTAAGGCTTCAGATTTTTTACTATGATAATGAAATTATAACATATAACTTTTAAATTCTTAATCCTTATAAATCCTAGAATTAGGAGCTACTGACTCTGTGATGAAAACAGAACCGCCAATAATAGAATCGTGTCCTATTACAGTATCTCCACCAAGGACAGATGCATTGGAATAGATGGTGACATTGTCCTCGATAGTAGGGTGACGCCTCTTGCCTCTCAGGCTTTGTCCACCTCTGGTGGAAAGGGCCCCTAGGGTGACACCCTGATAAATTTTTACCCCGTCACCAATCACTGTGGTCTCACCAACAACAATACCTGTGCCGTGGTCAATAAAGAAATACTTGCCGATTGTGGCACCTGGGTGGATATCAATACCGGTATTGGAATGAGCGTACTCAGTCATAATACGAGGGATGATAGGCACACCAAGGAGATATAACTCGTGGGCCAGGCGGTAGATTGTAATGGCCTGGATGCCAGGGTAGGCAAATATGATTTCGTCAATGGAAGTAGCTGCTGGATCTCCGTCATAGGCTGCAGCCAGGTCGGTGTCCAAAAGAGCTCTCACATGGGGAATTCTCTTGAGGAATTCTAAGGACAACTCCTCGGCCTTTAGGGCGCAGGTCTTGTCATCGCAAGAGCAGTACTCTGTGTTGTAGCACAGGATAAGGGCAACCTGTTTGTTGAGATTGTAGATAACATCCTCTATAAGGGTGTTGAGATTGGTCTCCACATTGTAGACCTTGTATACGTGGTCCCTATAGTAGCCAGGATAGACGATTCTCATAAGTTTTTTGGTAATGTCTATAATGCTATCCTTGTTAGGCTGGTTGAATGTATCTAGCTTGTCGATGGCACGCTCTGACTTGTAGTCGGAGATAATCTCAGATGTAATTTCTGATATTGCCTGCTCAATATTTTTTCCGTCCATTTTTTACTCCTATATAATCTAGCCGAAAGGGCCTTATTAACACTAATGTTGCTTAAAAATATTGTAGCATAGTGGATAATAAGTGTTAATCACATTCAAACTAATTGATGGCCTGACAGATTTCCTCAGTCATCTTTGGCTTGTTCATACAGTAGATATGGATGTGGCCCATGCCGCATTTTTTAAGGTCAAGGATTTGATTGATAGCATAGTCGATGCCAGCAGCCCTAAGGGCATCCTTGTCATCGGCATATTTTGCAAAAATGTCAGCCAACTGTTTTGGCACAGAGGATCCAGAAAGGGAAACGGTAGTGCCAATTTGTTTTGCAGAGGTAATTGGCATAATGCCTGCCACAATAGGGGCGGTAATGCCAGCCCTCTGGGTCCTCTCCACAAACCTATAAAAGTCAGCATTGTCAAAGAACAACTGGGAGATAAACATCTTTGCCCCCATGTCCTGTTTCATTTTCATAAAGGCTATATCGCTATCCATAGAAATGGCCTCTGGGTGCTTTTCTGGGTAGCAGGAAGCAGAAATATTAAGATTTGTCTTTTTATTTAAAAAGTGAATCAGGTCTGTGGCGTGATCAAATATTCTCTTATCAAACTGCTCCTGGGACATAAGAGCAGGCTTGTCTCCCCTCAGGGCAAGGACATGGTCAATACCGGCCTCTGCCAGAGCGCCTGCCACAGATAGGATGTCATCCTGGGTGGAGCCTACGCAGGTCATGTGGGCCATGGCATCTATTTTTAGATTGTTTTTTATATATGAAGCAATCTCTACAGTTTTTTTGGAACGGCTGCCCCCAGCACCGTATGTAACGCTGATAAAATCTGGATTTAAAGTGGCCAGAGAATCCAAAACCTTATAACAATTTTCAAATTCATCATCCTTTTTAGGAGGAAAAACCTCAAAGGACAAAGAAGAGTTCTTTTCAAACATGTCTCTAATCATAGTTATACCTTCCTTTTGAAAAAAGAATAGTTAAATACAAGGGGATTTGCAAGACTTTAGGGGAAAAATTAATTTAGGAAAATCCTTTTGCTGGTTAAAGGTGTTCACTTTTTATACACATTTGGTAGACATAATTGATATAAAATATAAAATAGACTTTAGGGTAGTTATTGTGTATTAAATTGGGAGAATTGGAGAAGTGGAATTAAAGGGGTTAAAAAACATAATATTTAAGCCTAGTGATATGCCTTTTGAGGAGCATAGACAACTGGCTAGGGGACTTGGTGCCGATAGTATGGTGCTTTTAAAGAACAACGGGATTCTTCCTATAAACAGGGGAAAGGTTGCTCTTTTTGGCGCAGGAGCTGTTGACACTATTTTTTGTGGGAATTTTTCCAACCATGTTTTTTCTACAGGTAATGTGGATGTAAAAACAGGTCTGGAGAATGCTGGATTCACCTTGACCACCACCACCTGGCTGCAAAAAATGACCAGGGAGGTCAGGAGGGCCAACAAGGAGGATAGGACCCTGACCAGAGAGTTAAAAAACGAGGGAGGCAAGTCTATCCATCCAGAGGAGCTGCCTATATCTGTGGCAGATATGGCCGAGGCCGTGCTGGGTACAGACATCTGTATATATGTAATTAGGAGGGAGACCAAAGAACTCCAATTGGATGATGGGTCAAAGGGTGATTATTGCCTGACAGAGGAGGAGAATAACAATCTCAAACTGATTTCTGCTTCTTTCAAAAATATAATTTTGGTTTTAAATAGTGGCCTGATGGAGATTGCTGGTGTGGCCAGAATGAAGGCTGTAAAAGCCATTGTCTACATGGGAATACCTGGCATGGAGGCAGGCAATGCCCTGGCTGATATTCTGACTGGAGCAACCAACCCTAGCGGCAGGCTGGCCGATTCCTGGGCCAAAAAATTTAAGGATTATCCTTCCTGCTATAGCAAAAGGCCGGAGAGTGCCAGCGATGATTTTGAGATAGATTATAAGGAAGGAATCTATGTGGGCTACAGGTATTTTGATTCCTTTGATGTAACCCCACTCTATCCTTTTGGCTACGGCCTGTCATACACCACTTTCGACATTTCCTGCACCTATTTTGAGGCCAGTTGGATATCGGTGATAATGAAGGTGAAGGTAACCAACACAGGCAAGGAGGCAGGCAGACAGGTTGTTCAGCTCTATGTTTCTCAGCCTAGGGGAAAGATTGATAAGGCCTACCAAATACTGGTTGGCTTTGGCAAGACAGGAAAGTTAAAGCCCGGAGAATCCCAGGAGATTAAAATAAAAGTTCCTATTCAAAACCTTTGGTCCTTTGACCAAGAGACCAATTCCTTTGTCCTGGAGGCTGGAGAATATATTTTTAGGCTGGGGGACAGTTCTAGAAATACTTCAATTGTGGCAAAGATTGAATTGGACAAGGATACCTGCATTTTGCAGGGGCCTGATGTTTTGAATTGTCCTAATAAGATGGAATTTTTGGCTCCAACCATGCCTCTGACTGAGGATAGCAGCATGGCTATATTGGAGAAACTAAATAGTGAGGATTACAATTCAATTAATAACAAGAAGGAACTTTGTCTTGTCACAAAGACCTATGTGCCTGAGGGTAGCCCTTACCAGTCTTATACAAATGACAATGAATATTCTCTCCCTTATAGGACTAGGGAGGAGATAATATATGTAAAACCAAGCGCTTCCTTCACATTTTTTGATGTAAAAAAAGACAAGATTTCTTTGGAGGAATTTGTTTCATCCCTTTCTGACGAGGTTTTGGCTAGAATCGTCTGCGGGGATTTAAATGAAAGTGTCCACAAGGTGGATAATAGGTTTAAGGATGCGGTAAAACAGTATATCCCAGCCACAAAAATGGCAGCAAAAACCAGTGGCCAATATTCTGCCAGCCTGGGAATACCAAGCGTTTCCTTTGCAGATGGCCCGTCAGGACTGCATATAGTAGGCAGGGCTACCACCTGCTTCCCAGCCCCAATGAACATGGCCCAGACCTGGGACGCGGATGAGATGGAGAGAATGGGCAGGGCCTACGGCAGGGAGATGGAATATTTTGAGGTGGACTATTGCCTGGCACCTAGCCTAAATATTCACAGGGTGCCTATGTGGGGCAGGGCCTATGAATTCTATTCCGAGGACCCAATTTTGGCAGGATTGATGGGAGTCCATTTTGTAAATGGAGTAAAGAGATACCAGGGGAGAAATGTGGTTATTAAACACCTGGCCTGCTACAATCAGGAGCAAAAACTCTTGGTTCTCAATATAAATGTAAGCAAACAGGCTCTGGCAGAGTTATATTTCAAGTCATTCTATACCTGTATAATATTGGGCCAGCCAGGGGGCATTATGAATTCCGTCAACAAGATTAACGGACTCTACGCTTCCAGCCAGCGAGGACTCAATATGGATTTGGTCAGAAACATGTGGTCTTTTAAGGGCTTTATTATGTCCGAGTGGGGCACAAAGACTGAGAAGAGCATGGATATACATGCAGGCTGCGACTTGATTATGCCTGGTTTTGAGCCAGAAAAAATATTGGAGGCCACAGAGTCTGTGGAGCCCGATTTTGATGTAGATGGCTATGTAAAACGGGTGGAGGATACCTTTGTATATGGCCATGCCATGATTAGGTACGAGAAATGGGGTTCCTTTATATTAGATAGGGAAGGGAAGGACTATGTATCCACCACTGTTGCCCCTAATGTAAAAATGAGTGACAGGATTCCTAAATTGCAGGAGATGGGCCTGTGCCAAGTCACAGAAGAAAATGGGGAAAAGACTATTACATACAGAGGAATAAATAGACATGCATATCTGTCCAGGGGAGACCTGCAGCAGGCTGCCATGCATATTTTAGGTGAGATAAAAAATTCCGCTTCAATGGAAAAATTAATAAATTCTGTAACAAATTAGTATTTTGGAGCAAACAAACGAAAAAATACTTGTGAAGACAATAGACCCTCTTGTATACTGTTGTACGAAATAAAGAAAAGGGAGTAGTTATATGTTTTCATCAATAATGGCAATTACTATTTTTGTTGGGATGTTCGTATTTATCGTTTGGGATAAGTATCCTAAGCATTACGTAACCCTGATATGTGGCGCCCTTACCAGTATTTTCGTTTTCGGTATTGGTATGCGCTCTTTCCATGCTTTCGAAGAGACAATCGCTCTTGGAGGCGTTGTTAAACCATCATTCTGGTATGCAGCAGGTGAGCATGCAGAGCAGACTGCTGGTGTCAACTGGGCCACAATCATTTTCCTTTGGGGAATGATGGTTATGGTTGAAGGAATGTCAGAGGCAGGATTCTTTGACTGGCTTTGCATCAAGATCGCTAAGATTGCAAATTTTGAGCCAAAGAGAATTTTTGTATCATTCATGGTACTTTCAGCAATCCTTGCTATGTTCATTGACTCAATCACAGTTATCCTGTTCTTGGCAGCAGTTACAATCAGATTGGCTAGAACATTAAAGTTCAACCCAATCCCAGTTATTATGGCTGAGATTTTCTGTGCCAACCTGGGAGGTTCCGCTACCATGTGTGGTGATCCACCAAACATTATTATCGGTACTTCACTTGGATACTCATTTGCAGATTTCGTAGTTAATACAGGTGCAATTGCCCTTGTTTCACTTGTTATCATCATTGTATATTTCTATTTTTCAATGAGAAACAGACTGCAGGATCCATCAGACAAGGTTGATCCTAGTTCAGTAAACATGGATGTCACCATTTCAAACATGAAAGAATTCATTACAGCAACAGTAATCTTTGGTATCGCTGTAGTTCTTCTTGTTACACATGCTATGACAGGTCTTACAGTTGCCTTCATCGGAGTCTTTATTGCGGCACTTACAATCGGCGCAGCAGGCAGCAAGGCAATTAAACTTTTAAAGAGAGTTGACTATCACACACTTCTCTTCTTCATCGGATTATTCGTTGTTGTTGGCGGCCTTGAGCAGACTGGTGTACTGGTTGTTATCGCTGAGTTCATCGCAAAGGTTTCCGGAGGAAATGCTTACGTAATGCTGGCTATTATCCTTTGGGTAAGTGCTGTTGCATCAGCATTCATCGACAACATTCCATTCTCTGCAACAATGATTCCAGTTATTTCATCACTTGCAGCAACAACTGGTGTGGACCTTTCAACAATGGCTTGGACACTTGCTGTCGGTACAGATATCGGTGGTAGCATGACTCCTATCGGAGCCAGCGCCAATGTAGTTGGTATCTCTACTGCTGGTAAGGAAGGTTACCCAATCTCTTGGGGCACCTACTGTAAGGAACTTGTTCCTGGAACGCTTATTGTTCTTGCAGTTTCTATGGTTTGCATCTTTGTTAGATATCTTTAAAAATAATAAAGGCATCTCCTTATTTGGAGGTGTCTTTTTTTATGCCTGTCCATAAAGTGAGATAATTTGCAAAAAATACAGAAATATTTTGAAAAATTAATTGTCAGTTCTCGACTTATGAAAGTGTTTTCGATACAATATAAGTAGAATAATACTTCGTATGTGGGGAAGGAGGCAGAGTTATGGGGCAGTTTATTATTACTATAGGTAGAGAATACGGTAGCGGAGGTCACCGCATCGCTACTATTTTGGCAGAAAAATTTGGCGTTCCTATGTACGACAGGAATATGCTAGATCAGTTGGCAGAAAAAAACGGTATTGCCTCTGAGGAGCTTCACAAGCATGAGGAGATGAAGCGCAGAGGGCTTACAAGGACAGTTCGAGGTTTTTCTTCTTCAGTTCAGGATTCAATCGCACAACTTCAGTTTGATTTCATTAGGGAAAAGGCAGAGAGCGGAGAGAGTTTTGTCGTAGTTGGCAGATGCTCTGATGATGTGCTTAGGAATTATCCGGGCATGATTTCTGTGTTCATCTGCGGCCGTGAGGAGGAAAAGACAAGGCGTATTTGCGACCTCTACAAATTAAACAAGATAGAGGCAAAGGCAAAGATGCTTAGACATGACAAAAACCGCAAGGCTTACCACAATTATTATTCATCAATGAAGTGGGGGGACAGCAGAGGCTATGACATCTGCATTAACTCTTCCCTGCTAGGAGTTGATGAAACTGCCGAGGCCTTATATGTATTACTTAAAAACAAGATTGAGCAGTGACCTGGATTAAGCAAGACTCATAAAGAGTTGATGCTTCAAAATCGAAAATGAGGTATAGTAAAGAGCGGTAGAGTTTACCGCTCTTTTTTCACCCAGAAAGGTTTGTTATGACAGAAAAGAAAATATTAAAAAATAGCCTGAGGACCCAGATGCTCAGGATGACAGTGGTGCCACTTACTATGATGGTTATTATTATCATTGTCACCAGCATTTTTACTGTGTATGAATCATTGGTGTCTCAGGTTCAACAGGAATTGGAAAAGGATGCAAACCTAGCCTTGCTCATTTATGACCAGGTATACACTGGAGATTTTTCCTTTGAGGAAGATGAAGATGGCAATATTGTTATTTACAAGGGGGATAAGGCCCTGAGCGGAGACGAGAGTCTCTTGGAAAGCCTGGCTGGCATGCTTGATATAGACATTTCTCTCTTTTACGACAATGTGAGAGTCCTTACAACATTGGAGGATGCTGCTGGAAACAGGGCTATAGGTACCACTGCCTCTGTAATTGTAAAAAACAACGTTTTGGAAAAAGGCCAAGATGCCTTTTATGAAAGCGTCATGGTGTATGACGTAAAAAGTTTTGCATATTACATGCCTCTAAAGTCTGATAATGGAGAAGTTTATGGCATGATTGCTGTGGCGAGACCATCTGCGGATGTTAGACGGATGGCCATCTCCAGAATTAACCCAATAGTGATAATCAGCATCTTGGCATCGCTTTCTATGGGCTTTTTAATGGTTAGATACAATAGAAGGCTGGGGGACAAAATCTCCAAGATGGATAAATTCATGAGAACCCTGGCCGACGGAGAATTTGATGCAGAGATGCCTAGGGACATTATGGAAAATGATGACGAGTTGCGTCGCCTTGGAAACGAGGGTAAGAGGATGGCTCGTTCAATTAAAAAACTCGTAGATTTTGATGCCCTGACAGATCTTAATAACAGGAGGTCCGGCGACAAGAGATTGGCGGAGATGAAGGATAGGGCCCAGATTAATGGAGTCAAGTTCTGCGTCAGCATTGGTGATATAGATTTCTTTAAAAAAGTTAACGATACATACGGACACGAAAAGGGCGATGAGGTACTAAAGGCAGTGGCCGAGCGATTAAAACTTGGAATGGTTTCCAGGGGCTTTGTGGCTAGATGGGGTGGTGAGGAATTTCTACTTATATTTGAGAATATGGAAATAGAACAAGCTAAGTCTTGTCTGGAAGAAATACTTTACGAGATTAGAAAGATACATATTTCGGGGACTGATAGGAATGTGACCATGTCCTTTGGTATAACAAGTTTTGATCCAGAAGAGGAGACGGACTCAGTTCTCAAGAGGGCTGATGACAACCTGTATACAGCAAAGGGAAGTGGAAGAAATAGAATAGTTGCAGATTAAAAAATTGCCGCTTATTAAGCGGCATTTTTGAATTCTGGTTTATTTAATTCTTTGCGAATCAAGATGAAGCAAACGGTGAATGCTAAGAAGTCTGCAATAGGTCCAGCATACATTACTCCGTCGATTCCGAATATAAGTGGTAGTCCAACTATAAGAGGTAAAAGGAAAAGTACCTGTCTTGTGAGGGACATGAAAATACCCTTGCCCGGTTTCCCGATGGACGTAAAAAAGTTGGATGTAAGTGGCTGCAGGAAGCAGGTAAACATACCAAATAGATAAATCCTAAAGTAGTTGATAGAGAACTGAAAATAAAGTTCAGATCCTGATCCAAAGATGGAAACCAACTGTCTAGGAAATACCTGGAAAGCAACCCAACTGCTTATTGCAATGACGGCAGCAACCTTGAGAGCCAGGAAGTAAGCGTCCTTGACCCTTTTATATTTTTTTGCTCCATAATTGAAACTGACAATTGGCTGCAGGCCCTGAGAGATTCCGATTATGAAGGAGAAGGAGATACCCATTACCTTAGAAATGATTCCTGCGCAGGTGATAGGGATGTCCTCGCCATAAATGGACTGGGCACCGTAATAGCCCAAGGTCCTGTTCATTACTATTTGTACAATCATCATGGCAATCTGATTAAAGAATGGTGCCATGCCCAGTGAAATAAACTCCAGAATATATTTTATATTTGGTATGAAATGCTTTGGTAGCAATTCAAAACTTTTTGGCTTTCTGAAATAGAAAAGGACCATAAAGCCAGCAATGTACTGTCCAATGATTGTGGCAGCAGCGGCTCCTGTCATTCCCCATCCCAAAACAACTACAAATAAAAAGTCTAGTATAGTGTTGATGATGGCGCCAGCCAAGTTGATGGTCATGGTCATGTTTGGGCTGCCGTCAGCTCTGACAAGGTGAGAACCACCTGCAGACAATACAAAAAATGGAAAGCCTATGGCTGTGATTTTTGTATATTCTAGAGCATATGGTAAAACATTTGGTGTGGCTCCGAAAAAGAGGAGCAGAGGCTCTAAAAATATTTCCACAAAGACAGCCAGCACAAGGCCCAGGATAATCATGGTGGAAATAGCATTTCCTATGTAATATCCAGCCTTTTCTCTCTCCCCCCTACCCATGGCAAGATTAAAGGTAGATGCGGCACCGATGCCGCAGAGCAAGGCCATGGATACATTAAGTATTGAAAGAGGAAATTGTATATTTGTGGCAGCATTTCCAAGGGAATTTACAAAGTTTCCGATGAAAAGTTGATCCACCATATTGTAAAGGGAACCAACCAGCATGGCTATGATGCTTGGTATGGCAAATTTTTTAAGCAAGGACCCAACAGGCTGAGAACCTAGGGGGTTTACTTTTATTGTTTCTGACATAAATAATCTTCTTTCTATAATATTATAACAGGAAAGACTTATTTTCTTTCCCATCTACCAGACGCTCCGCAAGGGAGCACAAGGCCAGACTGGCTAACAGGCAGGCCAATCTCGTCAGCGGTAACTGAGCCTGGGTGATTTTTAAGGGCAGTGCTAATCATATAGTTTAATACTGCAGGCTGTAATCCGGTGGTATATGAATTAACCAGGAAAAAGAGAGGGTCATCTGAGAGGATTTGCTCACACAACTGAATGAATGGGAAGATATCATCCTCAATTTTCCAGATCTCGTTTTTTGCGCCCCTGCCGTATGAAGGTGGGTCCATAATGATACCGTCATATTTGTTGCCACGGCGGATTTCTCGCTCCACAAATTTTCGGCAGTCATCTACCAGCCATCTGATAGGTGCATCGGCGAGACCAGAGGACTGAGCGTTCTCTTTGGCCCATCCTACCATGCCCTTTGAGGCGTCCACATGGGTGACGCTGGCACCGGCGGCAGCGGCAGCAAGAGTAGCCCCTCCTGTGTAGGCGAAAAGGTTGAGAACTTTTACAGGGCGATTCTTCTCTTTTATTTCCTTATTTATAATAGAAGAAAACCAATCCCAGTTGACTGCCTGCTCAGGGAAAAGACCTGTGTGCTTAAAGGCAAAAGGCTTTAGGTTAAAGCGGAGGGTCTTGTCGCAGACCTGGTAAGATATTTGCCACTGCTCAGGCAGGTCAAAGAATTCCCATTCTCCACCACCCTTGTTGCTCCTGTGGTAGTGAGCGTTTAGTTTTTTATAATAAGGAGAATTCTTTGGAGTGTCCCAGATAACCTGTGGATCCGGACGGAGAAGAACATAGTCTCCCCAGCGCTCCAACTTTTCTCCCTGTGAACAGTCTATTACTTCATAGTCAGTCCAATTCTTAGCTACTTGCATATATTTACCTCATAAATAAAAATGAAATCAGTTGATATATTAAATGCTTCATATATAATATAGAAGAATTTCTTAATATAATATAGAAGACTTTCTAAAGAACATTGTTATTATACAGAAAAGATTTTAATCTTCAATGTTAAATAGTATAAATATTGGCCTGTGGCCACAAGATTTGGTAGAAAATCAAATTGCACTAAAAAAAATACAATCTTTTATCTCTTTTTCTTGTCAATTCCCAGATTCTCGTGTATATTATTAAATGCTGTGACATGATAGCTGTGAAGCGTGAGGTTGCAACCGGCATTGCCTGGTTGGTTTTCCGTGGAGCGAATGTCAAGTTAGGAAACTGACGACAAGTCACTGTACAACAGAAAACCGTCCGCATTCGCGGAAACGACGTGTGAAAGTCCTTAATTTGTGTTTAGGTTCAGGACACACACGGGTAAGTGTACAGTCGCCACTTGTTCGCTTTTTCAAAAAGAAAAACGAAAAAGGAGGAGACTTTTTTTATGGCAAATCAAGTTATGAGAATCACACTCAAGGCTTACGATCATGAGTTAGTAGATTCATCTGCCAAGAAGATCATCGAGACTGTTAAGAAGAACGGAGCACAGGTTAGTGGTCCTGTACCTCTTCCGACAAAGAAGGAAGTTGTTACTATTCTTAGAGCCGTACATAAGTACAAGGACTCTAGAGAGCAGTTCGAGCAGAGAACTCATAAGAGATTGATTGATGTCATCGACCCAACACAGAAGACTGTTGAAGCACTCTCAAAGTTAGAGATGCCAGCCGGTGTTGAGATCAGCATCAAGAATAAATAATCTTTCAGACTGAGTTCAACAAACAAGAAAACATCCAAGATGGTTTTATATAGAAGTAACACAGATTCTTATCTTGTTCCACTTATATGACACTGTTCTAGGATGAACGGTTCCGCTACCCCATAGTATGGGCAAGAAGCGTTCCGCTGTAGAAAATGGAGGTAAGAAAAATGAAGAAAGCTATTTTAGCTACAAAAGTCGGAATGACTCAGGTCTTCGGTGAAGGCGGCGAGCTTATTCCTGTAACTGTACTTTCTGCTGGTCCATGTGTTGTTACACAGATCAAGACAGTAGAGAATGACGGTTACGATGCTGTTCAGGTAGGCTTTGTTGACAAGAAAGCAAAGATTGTCAATGTAGATGCTAACGGCAAAAAAGAAATCGTACATCGTAATGGCGTAAACAAGCCTGAGAAGGGACACTTCGACAAGGCTGGTGTTGAGCCAAAGAGATTTGTTAGAGAGTTCAGATTTGATAATTGTGCAGATTATGCACTTGCTCAGGAAATCAAGGCTGACATCTTTGAGGCTGGCGACAAGGTTGACGCTACAGCTACTTCAAAGGGCAAGGGATTCCAGGGCGCTATCAAGAGATTAGGTCAGCACAGAGGACCTATGGCTCACGGTTCTAAGTTCCACAGACATCAGGGATCAAACGGTGCATGTTCATCACCTAGCCGTGTATTCAAGGGCAAGGGTATGCCTGGTCAGATGGGTGGAAACAGAGTTACAATCCAGAACCTTGAGATTGTACGTGTTGATGCTGAAAATAATCTGCTTTTAGTAAAGGGTGCTGTTCCAGGACCAAAGAAGTCTCTTGTAACAATCAAAGAGTCAGTAAAGGCAGCAAAATAATCTTACGATAGGAAAGGAGGAACTTAGCGATGGCTAAAGTATCCGTATACAATATGGAAGGCAAAGAAGTTGGCACCATGGATCTTAACGACAGCATCTTCGCAGTTGAGATCAACGAGCACTTAGTTCACATGGCAGTTGTCCAGCAGCTTGCAAATAACCGTCAGGGAACACAGAAAGCTAAGACACGTTCTGAAGTTTCTGGTGGTGGTAGAAAACCTTGGAGACAGAAGGGAACAGGTCATGCAAGACAGGGTTCTACAAGATCTCCACAGTGGACAGGTGGTGGCGTAGTATTCGCTCCAACTCCAAGAGATTACTCATTCAAGCTTAACAAGAAGGAAAAGAGAGCAGCTCTCAAGTCAGTTCTCACTTCTGCAGTTAAGGAGAATAAGTTCATCGTAGTAGACGAGTTAAAACTCGATGCTATTAAGACAAAGGATTTTGCAAAGGTTCTTACAAACCTCAACGTTGAGAAGGCACTTGTTGTTCTTGATTCTAACGATCAGAACGTAGTTATGTCTGCAAAGAACATTCCTACAGTAAAGACAGCCCTCACAAACACAATCAACGTTTACGACATCCTCAAATACAACACAGTAGTTGTTACTAAGGCTGCTGTTGATCAGATTCAGGAGGTATATGCATAATGGCAAATGTACAATATTATGACGTAATCCAGAAACCTGTAATCACAGAGAAGTCTATGAACGCTATGGCTGAAAAGAAATACACATTCCTTGTTCATCCAGAAGCAAACAAGACAATGATTAAGGAAGCTGTTGAGAAGATGTTCGACGGAGTAAAGGTTGCTTCAGTTAATACAATGAATGCTGATGGCAAGACAAAGAGACGTGGAATGACTTACGGAAAGACAGCAAAGACAAAGAAGGCTATTGTTCAGCTTACAGCTGACAGCAAGGACATTGAGATTTTCTCAGGTCTCTAAAATATAGTTAGTCTTTGAAATATTAATTTATGCGCAGTCGAGCGCGATAATAAACGAGTTCACGAAAGGAGAACAGAAATGGGAATTAAGACATACAACCCATATACCCCTTCTAGAAGAAATATGACTGGTTCAGATTTCTCAGAGATCACAAAGAACTCTCCAGAGAAGTCACTTGTTGTTTCATTAAAGAAGCACGCTGGTCGTAACAATCAGGGTAAAATTACCGTTAGACATCAGGGTGGCGGTAATAGACAAAAATATAGACTTATTGATTTCAAGAGAAATAAGGATGGTATCCCAGCAAAGGTTATCGGCGTTGAGTACGATCCAAACAGAACAGCTAATATCGCTCTTATCTGCTATGCAGACGGCGAGAAGGCATACATCCTTGCTCCAGCAGGACTTACAGACGGCATGACAGTTATGAACGGTGCTGACGCTGAAGTTAGAGTTGGTAACTGCTTACCACTTGAGAAGATTCCTGTTGGTACAATGATCCACAACATCGAGCTTTATCCAGGCCGTGGCGGACAGCTTGTTCGTTCAGCTGGTAACTCTGCTCAGTTAATG
>JAIKWH010000069.1 GCA_024684955.1 Pseudobutyrivibrio sp. | reverse complement strand
ACCAACGTATGGTTCCTTCAACCCCATGTCCTTAATTACTCGCATTATTCCAAGATCAATAGCTCCACCTACATCTAATTTACCATTCTTAGGAGGCAGATTTACTACGGAAACATTAGGAAAGCCCTTCACCTCACCCTTGCTGTTGGCTGTAACCGTTACGCCCTTAAGGGGACCACTTCCCTGTATCTGGAGAGTGACTAAATCGTCCTCGCCCTTGAGCATAACCCCCATCATTGAGCCCGCTGAGAGCATTCTGCCCAGTGCCGCTGTTACTACCGGCGAAGTATTATGACGTGTTCTTGCTTCCTCTACCAAATCATGGCTGGTTATTGCAAATGCTCTAATGGCATCGTTTGCTGCTGTTGCTCTTACAATATAATCACTCATTTTGTTACCTCTCTTGCTATAAAATATAACCTATCGGTGGTGTCGCTAGGCTTGCCACCGGTGTCTGCATCAATTATTTCTAATAAATCCAAGCCGCTATCTTTGATAGCCTGACTTATTTCTTCCACCGAGAATCCATGCTGGAGGTGATCCTCCTCATACCTGTCAAAGGTCCCCTCCTCATTCTCCTCATATATGGTCAGATAATATTCATTATCATTGCTTTCCTCTTGGTAAGAATTCTCCCAGATACAGGTGCCTGTATCTGAGTGTTCTACGATTGTGGTATCCCCCAGGGACTGGTAAAAGTGCCTGGTCTTTACATCAAAAATAAAGAGCCCCGAAGGGTCCAGATAATTATTTACCAACTGGCATACTGTCAGCAAGTCATCTGTATCTCTCAGATAATTGATAGTGTCGCAAAGGCTGACCACAGCCCCAACAGTACCGTACAATTCAAACTGCCGCATATCCTGACATAGGTACAAAATACCCTCAGAATCAGGATGGACCATAGCCTCATTTAACATGTCAAAAGATGAGTCTATGCCTATCATGTCATAACCCATAGCCTTTAGGCGTCTGGTTATCTGCCCTGTGCCTGAGCCCAGTTCACACACCAGATTGTTTGGCATGGCATATTTATCAAAAAAACCTTTTATATTGTCTGCCCATTCATCATATGGAATATTGTCCATATACTTGTCGTAAACCAGGGCAAAACCTGAATATGTTTCCATATTTATATCCTTTTAGAAAGAAATTTGGTGATAGTCCTAACAAAGCCCAAGTCGTTTTGTATCTCCTCCACCTTTAGCCTGTTTTCCTCGGAGAATCCCACCAGAATGTTGTGGTTGGCCTCTGCCAAATAGTCCATAATACCGTCAATATCTGATTTGATATTTTGTGGGCACTTGATGTAATGCCTTTTTCCTGCAGTGATATGGAGGGTGTAGGTAATGGAGAAATGATGCCAAAGGAATTTGTGCATGGTGGAATACTTGTAAATCCAAATAATGGCATCAATAGGAACGATGGCCACACCGAAACTACTAGTCTCAATAAAGTAATGCTCGGTAATAAACATGTCCTCAGTAGCCAACTGTGGCAGTGTGGCAAGTTCTTCCTCAGCCTCCTCCAAAATCCTGGCCGGATTGCCATAGGCTGCCGTCTTTCTAACAGGTGGCGAAAGCACAGGAAATACAATGTATATGCTGTACAGCACTATGACGCTGCAAGTATAGAAAACAAAGGAAACATAGAAAAACTCAAAGGCCCGGGTGGCCACGTTGGTGGCATCTGGCTCTGAAATTGTGTAGGTGGAAACAGTAGAAAGAATGCCCTCCTCTGACCAATTCAGGTCTTGGGCAAGTCTAAGAAGAAGGCTTCTTGCAGCCTCTGATTCGTATAATACCTTTCCACGAACTGCCAATTTTTCGATGTAGGACTGGCCCTGGCTAGATGTGTCTGGATCTAGGAGAACAATAACGCATTCGTCCCCAATCATGGTGTAATAGTAGTAGCCTCTGGTGGCGTCCAGCCATCTGCTGGTGTAGCCAGTGAAATACAGGTCCTCCAAAATAAAGTGACCGTAATATTGTTTTTGGGCATACATGTCGTGGAGGTTAATCTCTCCCTGGCCTGCCTTGTAAATCCCTGGACTAATCATGGCTTTAATGGGAAAAACCAGGGCCAGCAAAATCAATAATACTAGAAAAATCACTGGGGCATATATTCTATTTTTATAATATGATTTGATAGATCTGACTATCAAGTGTTCCAGTGATTCCATAAATCTCCTACATGTGGTCTTTCATCCACTTTAATATATCTTGGTAGACCTGCTCTCTGTCTACTTCATTTAAAATCTCGTGCCTGTCCCCCTTGTAAATTTGTAGGGTAACATCTTTGATTCCTGCACGCCTATAGGCAGTGGCTACTATCTCTGGCCCCTTGCCCAGGTTTCCAACAGGGTCTTGGCCGCCTGATGCAATCAAATAGGGAATGTCCTTTTTTGTTTTAGACAGGCAGTCTAGCGAACTGTCATATAGAGTTGTCTCCACCAATCCTTTGTAGGCATTGGCAGTAAATGTGTATGTGCAATATTTATCCTGGTAGTACTTTTCTATGTTTTGGATGTTTTTAGACAGCCAAGACCTAGAATAGTCCTTGCCATAGCAATCGAATTGTTTGTATGGGGTGGAATAGGTCATTTCCCTGATAAGCTTGCTGCGGTAATTCTTGCCCCTGAATGTGGAGACAAGCCCAATCACTGCCAGACCGAACCTGCAGGTAATGGCAGACTCCTGGCCCGTACCCACAATAATTGCTCCACTTAATCTGGAGAATTCTCCTGCCTTGACAGCCAGGGCCTTTCTCAGCATATAGGAACCCATAGAGTGGCCCAGGATAAAATATGGCAGGTCCTTTGTTTCTGCTACAGTCAGTTTGTAGTTGGTCAGAATATCCTCCACCATAAAATCTGATGGGTGCTTGCCTCTCATGACTCCCAGTTGGCTGTCATCTGAGACAGAGTGGCCATGCCCTATATGATCGTGACCCACAACAAGAAAACCCTGATCAGCTAAAAAGCAGGCAAACTCATCATATCTCTCAATGTATTCCACCATACCGTGGACTAACTGTATTACAGCTATAGGCTCCCCCTGAGGAATCCACTTGCGGCCATGGATTTTTGAAATGCCATCTGCCGAATCAAAAGAATATTCTACTTGCTCAACCATAAAATTTCCCCTTATAAACCATCCCAATTACTTAGAATTTTACTGTATTTTCCCCTTACATTCAACAAAGGGCGGTCCTACTAGCAAAAATTATCGATAATAATTTGCAGGCTACGCTTGCCCCTAAATTCATTTATGGATGGCTGGTAGATAATATTTGCACTAATCCCTGTATCCCTGCCGGAAAATAGACCCTCCCAGGCAGTTTTGCCAAATCGGTCTACCATCAAATCCTCAAAATCTTTTGCCTTTCTAAATAGGAGGCCTGTCATGCTCTTGCCAGACTCTGTCAACAAAGAGAGTCTGAGAAACTGGCTTTCTTTTCCCATGTAGGATGCCCTCTTTATCCTGACGTCTTTTAGGGCGAAAACCGGCCTGCTATTGCCTGTGCCATAGGGCTCCAAGAGGCTGATAGAATCCACCAAATCCTCTGTAATGTAATCCAGTGGCATGTCACAATCGATGAGAATTTCTTCCTCTAAATCCTCATCTGTCAAATTGCAATTCTCGTTTAGCCTTATTCTCAGTTCATCAATTTTTTCCTTTGGCAGAGAAATCCCTGCAGCCATTGGATGTCCGCCAAACTTGGTAAAAATATCCTTTACCTGGCTTAGTTTTTCAAACATATTGTAGGAAGGAATGGAACGTCCACTGCCCTTGGCTCCACCCTCGCTGTCTGTGATAACAAAGGTAGGCCTATAATATTCCTCCTTGATTCGCCCAGCCACTATACCTGCCAGGGACTCGTGTAAGGATGGGATGTAAATCACCAGGACACGGTCTGCTGCCATGCCAGAATTTTCCATAATCTCCTTGGCCATCTCAATACCCTTTTCCGTCATGGCCTTACGCTGGGCATTTAATTCCACCAGTTCATTTGCCATGGCCAGGGCCTGATCATAGTCCTCCTCCATCAGGAGGTCCACACCAGCCTGGGCTGTATCCAGCCTGCCCGAGGCATTAAAACATGGCCCAATGACGAAGCCTATATTGTAACAATTGAGGTCTTTGCCAGCTAGGTTTGTCCTGGCAATCAAGGCCCTCAATCCAGGATTTGTAGTGGCAGAAAGGGCCTTTAGTCCATGATAAACTGTGGCGCGATTCTCCCCGTCCAAAGGCATAACATCGCAGACTGTGGCAATGCTGGCAAACTGCAGCAAGGCGTCAGCCTCCGACTTATCTATCCCAAACAATTCGTATAGACAATAGGTGAGTTTCCAGGCCACCTGGGCTCCGCAGATTTCTTTGAAAGGATAATCACTATCATCCCTCTTTGGGTCTACAACAGCATCTGCCTTTGGCAACTTTTGAATCTTGGTGACTCCGTCATCTGCCAGGTCAAAAGGCACATCATGATGGTCAGTAACCACAAAAGTCATGCCCAGTTCCTTTGCCACATCCACAGCAGGGCTTGCAGCAATACCATTGTCGCAGGTAATGATTAAATCCACCCCTGCATCCTTTGCCGCCTGCACCATATCAGGATTTATCCCATATCCATCCGTAATCCTGTGAGGCAGAGCAAAATCCACCTTGCCTCCAGCCCTTTTAATTGCAGTCACCAAAATATAAGTGGACATAATTCCGTCCACGTCATAATCTCCCACTACCCTGATTTTTTTGCCCTCATTTATGGCATCCCTTAAAAGACTGCAGGCCTTGTCCATATCTTTTAATAGATGTGGGTCAGGGATCCTCTCCAGGCTAGGACGGAGGAATTCCTCCATCTCCTCATAGTTTTCCATGCCCCTATTGACCATGAGCCTCACTATTACCTGGTCCACTTTCAATTTCTCTGAGAGTCCCTTATAATCCGCACCCTTGCGCTGTATAATCCACTTACTCATCATCCATCAACTTTCTAAAACTAGTATTTTGCCCTAGGAATTATTTTATGCCAGGGCCTTCTTTAATAATAAACTTTATACAAAAAAAGAACAGCCAGTATCCACAATGGTTATACTGACTGTTCTCAAAAAATCAAAATTATGCAAGGGCAGCTGTGATAATAGCCATAGAGTAAACTTCCTGTGCATTGCATCCGCGAGACAAGTCGTTGATAGGTGCGTTAAGGCCAAGAAGGATTGGTCCATATGCTTCAAAACCACCAAGACGCTGTGCAATCTTGTATCCGATGTTTCCTGCATTAATGTCAGGGAAGATGAATGTATTAGCATGTCCAGCAACCTCTGAGCCTGGGCACTTTGTCTTTGCAACACGTGGAGAAACTGCAGCATCAAACTGTAATTCGCCCTCAATTGCAAGTGAAGGGAACTTTTCCTTAACCTTTGCAGTTGCCTCACGCATCTTGTCTACATCCTCGCCCTTTCCAGAGCCAAGTGTTGAGTATGAAAGCATAGCAATCTTTGGATCAATACCAAAAATCTTTGCACACTCTGCTGTCTCGCTAGCAATCTCAGCCAGCTCATCAGCGTTTGGCTTGATATTGATTGCGCAATCACCCATAGCAAGAACTTCTCTATCGCCAGTAGCTGAGTTACGTACCATGATAAAGCATGATGATACGATGCTGTTGCCTGGCTTTGTCTTAATAACCTGGAGTGCAGGTCTAACTGTATCTGCTGTAGAATATGTAGCGCCACCTAAAAGTGAATCAGCAACACCCATCTTTACAAGCATAGTACCAAAGTAGTTTGCAGAAGAGCATGTAGCCTTAGCCTGCTCCATTGTAACTCCCTTGCTCTTTCTCAGCTCGCAAAAGAGCTGGCACATCTCGTCGAATCTATCATAGTTTGCTGGATCAATAATTACAGCGCCTCGGATATTAAATCCTGCATCCTCTGCTGCTGCCTTAATCTCATCCTCGTTACCAAGTAAAATTGGCTGAAGGAAGTCTGAACCCAAAAGACGGCTTGCTGCCTCGATGATACGGTGATCAGTACCTTCTGTAAAAACAATCTTTTTTGGAGATTTCTTTAGAATCTCGATTAACTGTCCAAATCCTGCCATTTTTTATTCCTCTTTTCTTTCTTTAAATATCAATTTGATTTACATCAAAATAATGTATGTGGTCAAACCCTTAAATATCTTACACCTTTTTTGTGAAAAATGGTTGTGTAATTAACTTGTACTGAATTTTGTACTTTTTTGTATTTACTGGAATTCTATATAGCCTGCCTCATCTAGGACTAGGCCCTCTGAAATAGATTCTATATAGTCATAGGCAGCAGGGTCTGTTTTAATCGCCTCATCTGTGCAGGCATTCTGGGCCCTAATAGGAATAACTCTATAAGTGATCTCATCATTTTCATCTATAGTAAATTCCACTGCACCACCGCCCCCAGATTTAATAGTCTGGTTAAAGATGAAATTGCCCAGGCTATAGAATATTGGCTTGCCATTATAAATCTCCACTGGCTGCAGGCAGTGGCTATGCATACCAATAACAGCCTCCGCCCCCATATCTATAAACTTGTGCCCATCTATGGTCTGGTACTCAGTCAATTCTGTGGTGTGCTCAGTACCCCAATGTACCATTACGAATAGGTAGTCTACCTTTTTATCCGCCTCCTCAATAGCCTGCAACAGGGCAGTCTCATCATAGAAACAAAATTCTCCCGGAGAAGCATCTGTGATATTCCAACTAGCCACAGGAATAACATGGCTGGCAGCCAAAAATCCGTAGGTCCTTCCCTTGTCATCCTCTCTAATGACAAGCCGCGAGGCCTCCTCGAAAGTATTGCCGGCTCCCGTATACTCAATGCCAGCATCAGTCAGGGTGGTAAAGGTATCCAAGAGTCCCTGGCTCTCATAATCCAAAACATGGTTGTTTGCCAGGCCTGCAATGTCCACTCCTGCATCCGTGAGAATCGAAACATAACTAGGATTCACCCTAAAATTGTACTCTTTGTCAGGTGCCTTTTGCCCTCTGGTAGAAAAACAAAACTCATTATTAATCATGGTAATATCCGCATCATTAAGCAATGCCAAAATCTCCGGACTCACCACAGCCTCAATGCCCCCATTGTCATAATTGGCCTGGACATATTCGCTCAATTCCACGTCCCCCGTAAAAACAATAGATGTGGTAAGATCCAAAGGCTCAGCCTCCTCTTCCACTATCTCCTCCTCTACAGGTTCTGTCTCCTCAGCCTGGGACTTATCCTCCACATGAGGTTTTGCCTCATCTACATCCCCAATCTTTTCGGAAATCATCTGGGCTATAACTTTCCCCTGGGTCTCAAAAGGACCTCCCTGCCCAAAGGCATACCATCCCCCTGCTCCCAGCGCTACAACTATTAGTAATATTTTTAAAAATGTGGTAAATTTTCTCATAACAAGAATTTTATCAGATATGCCAAAAGAAAGGAAATACCATGAATATACCAAAGGACCCCGTAATGCTCCTCAGTTTCATCAACACCCAACTCCGAGACAACTATGCCTCCTTCCAGGAACTAGTTGCCGCCAACGACCTAGACGGCGACGCCATCACCTCCAAACTTGGCGCCATAGACTACCACTACAGCGAAAAGTTGAACCAATTCAAATAAAACAGGGGCAAGCGCCCCCTCTATCTACAGTTCTCTCCCCCTCCCCGGGCCCCTGGCCCCTTCCCCACCAGCAGACAGGTAATACTAAAAGGCTCTCTAAGGGCATTGGCCCAAGTTCTATGACTGCAGCTAAAATTCTAAGTTTTTCTAATTGCCCCAGACTCGCATCCTTTATTAATACCTGTCTTTTAAATTCTTTACAATTCTTCAAAAAAGTGTGTCTGACACAGACACCCATATACTTAATTGATATCTTGCAGGGACCTTTAGGAGATAGTTGCTTTATGATTCGCAGTGAAATTAGAAATGCAAAAGGGAATTTGTGAGGACGCAGGCGTGAGCCGACAGGACGTCGGCGAGAGCACGACAGTGACAGGACGTCGCATAAAGTGCGGCGCCTGCGTCCCACAAATTCACTTTGTCGCATTTCTTATTGAACGGAGAGGTAAAGCAACTA
>JAIKWH010000059.1 GCA_024684955.1 Pseudobutyrivibrio sp. | reverse complement strand
TGATTATCAGTTAAAGGGCTGTGATATTTCCGCAGATGAGATTTTTGTTTCTGATGGAGCAAAGTCAGACTCAGCAGACATTCAGGAGCTTTTTGCACAAGACGTTAAAATCGCCGTATGTGACCCTGTATATCCAGTATACGTAGATTCAAATGTTATGGCAGGCCGTCTTGGTACTTATGATGAGACCCTTGGTAAATGGTCAGATTTAATCTACATGCCTACCACAGCAGATAATAAATTTGTTCCAGAATTTCCAAAGGAGACACCAGATGTAATCTATCTTTGTCTTCCAAACAACCCTACAGGAACTACTCTCACAAAGAGCCAGCTTCAGCAGTGGGTTGATTACGCTAACAAAAATGGCAGCCTTATTATTTTTGATGCTGCATACGAGGCATATATTTCCGAGGCAGATGTTCCTCACAGTATTTACGAATGCACTGGTGCCAAGACATGTGCTATTGAGATTCACTCATTCTCAAAGAATGCAGGCTTTACAGGTGTGCGTTTAGGCTACACAGTAGTTCCAAAGGATTTGGTATTTGATGGAGTTTCATTGCACGGTATGTGGGCTCGTCGTCACGGCACCAAATTCAACGGTGCCCCTTACATCATCCAGCGCGCCGGTGAGGCTGTTTATTCCCCAGAAGGACAGGCTCAGATACGTGAGCAGGTTGGCTACTACATGAACAATGCCAAAACCATCTACACAGGTCTCAAGGACGCAGGCTTTGAGGTATATGGTGGTGTTAACGCCCCATACATCTGGCTTAAGACTCCACAGAACATGACATCATGGGATTTCTTTGATTATCTCCTTGAAAAGGTTCAGATAGTAGGTACCCCTGGCGCAGGCTTCGGCCCATCAGGTGAAGGTTACTTCAGACTGACAGCATTTGGTTCTGCTGAGAATACAGTTAGAGCTATTGAAAGAATAAAGACACTTTAATAGAAAATCCTAGGTGCTAATTAGCACCTAGGATTTTTTTGGCGTTTTCTATTCTTTCTGCTGTTGGGGATTCCACACCTTCAAGGCGATATGGAATGCCAAGCTCGTGATATTTTGGAACACCAAGGGAGTGATAAGGAAGAACCTCAACTCTTTGAACGGATTGTAAGGTGTCTATAAATTCACGTGTGCGTGTGAGCAACTCATCGTTGTCGCTGCCACCTGGCACAAGCACATGGCGTATCCAGATAGGAATGCCCATATCAGATATTTCCCGAGCCATTTCAAGGATATTAGTATTATCCACTCCAGTAAGCTCCTTGTGAGCTACAGGGTCGATATTTTTAATATCAAGAAGTACAGTGTCTGTAAGGCTCATTAATTCTTTCCATTTACTGTAGAAAGGTTCTTCATGAGTGAAAGGCTGTCCGGCTGTATCGACGCAGGTGTTAATGCCCATGGCTTTTGCCTTCTTGAATAAATCCAGCATGAAATCTATCTGAAGAAGTGGCTCGCCACCGCTTACTGTGATGCCCCCGCCATTTTTCCAATAAGGCTTAAAGCGCAGAGCCTTTTTCAAAAGCTCGTCAGCTGTAAATTCCTGTCCCTGATGCTCAGCCCAGGTTTCAGGATTATGACAAAAGGCGCAGCGCATCTTACATCCATTTAAGAATATAAGATATCGCACTCCCGGCCCATCAACAGCACCGAAGCTCTCTAGTTTATTTACATATCCAATTATTTCACTCATTCATATAACCTCGTTTACAAAATAATCTGCAGTTATTTTTATATTGCCTACAGAAAAAGTAAGGTTGCCCTCACTGTGTAAAAAGCCGCGAGTAAGAGGACCCCAGCTCAGGTTATTTGACATCTTTTGCAAATGTTCTGAGCTGGGAGATGGCTTACGGGAGGCTTAAAACCTTCAAGGGCAACCGTAATATTTATATATTAAAGTGCCTCGTGGCAAGTACGAGAAATTACATCAAGCTGCTGCTCCTTTGTTAAGTCGATGAACTTAACAGCGTATCCAGATACACGGATTGTGAAGTTAGCATACTCTGGCTTCTCTGGATGCTCCATAGCATCGATAAGCTTTTCCTTGCCAAATACATTGACGTTAAGGTGATGTGCACCCTGATCGAAGTAACCATCAAGTACATTTACAAGGTTTGCAGTACGCTCTTCATCTGTGTGACCAAGAGCACCTGGGTTGATTGTCTGTGTATTTGAAATACCATCAAGAGCCTCTTCGTATGGAAGCTTTGCAACAGAGTTGAGTGAAGCAACAAGTCCGTTTACCTCTGCTCCGTATGCTGGGTTGGCACCAGGTGAAAGTGGCTCGCCTGCAGGTCTTCCGTCAGGAAGAGCACCAGTAGCCTTACCGTATACAACGTTTGATGTAATTGTAAGGATTGATGTAGTAGGTACAGAATCTCTGTATGTGTGGATGTGACGCAGTTTTTCCATAAATGTACGAAGGAGCCATACAGCAATTTCGTCTGCTCTGTCATCATCATTTCCGTAACGTGGGAAGTCACCCTCGATAACGAAATCTTTTGTAACACCCTGCTCATCGCGGATAGCCTTTACCTTGGCATATTTGATAGCAGAAAGGGAATCTACACAGTGTGAGAATCCAGCGATACCAGTTGCAAATGAACGATCAACATCTGTATCGATGAGAGCCATCTGGCATACCTCATAGTAGTACTTGTCGTGCATGTAGTGAATCATGTTAAGAGCGCCTACATAGAGGTGAGCAAGCCAATCCATCATCTGATCGAACTTGTGCATAACCTCATCATAGTCAAGGTACTCTGATGTGATTGGTGTATATTCTGGGCCAACCTGGAGGTGATTCTTCTCATCAACACCACCGTTGATAGCGTAGAGAAGACACTTTGCAAGGTTTGCACGAGCGCCGAAGAACTGAATCTCCTTACCTGTCTCTGTAGCTGATACACAGCAGCAGATGCTGTAGTCATCGCCCCAAGTAACACGCATAACATCATCATTCTCGTACTGGATAGAAGATGTAGTAACAGAAATCTTTGCAGCGTATTTCTTGAATGACTCTGGCAGTCTGCTTGAGTACATAACTGTAAGGTTTGGCTCTGGTGAAGGTCCCATGTTTTCAAGTGTGTGGAGGAATCTGTAGCAAGTCTTTGTAACCTGGTGACGTCCGTCAAGACCGATACCACCAACCTCAAGAGTAGCCCATACTGGGTCACCTGAGAATAACTGGTTGTAAGACTCGATACGAGCAAATTTAACCATACGGCACTTCATTGTGAAGTGGTCGATAAGCTCCTGAGCCTGAGCCTCAGTGAGAGTACCATTTGCCATATCTCTAGAAATATAAATATCGAGGAATGTGCTGACACGACCAACTGACATAGCAGCACCATTCTGTGTCTTGATAGCAGCAAGGTAACCGAAGTACAACCACTGAACAGCCTCTTTTGCATTTGCAGCTGGCTTTGAAATATCGAAGCCGTAAGAAGCAGCCATTTCCTTCATTCCCTTAAGTGCGTTGATCTGGTCTGTGATTTCCTCACGAAGCTGGAAGTCAGAACGTCTCATACCCTGACGGTTTGTAGCATCAAAATCTGCCTCTTTCTTTTCGATGAGGAAGTCGATACCATAAAGAGCAACTCTACGGTAATCGCCTACGATACGTCCTCTACCATATGTATCAGGAAGACCTGTTAAAATCTTGCTGTGACGAGCAAGTTTGATTTCTGGTGTGTAGATATCGAAAACACCCTGGTTGTGAGTTTTGTGATATTTTGTAAAGATTTCGTGAAGCTTTTCGCTTGGCTTGTATCCGTACATTTCGCAAGACTGCTCAGCCATTTTGATACCACCGTATGGCATGAATGCTCTCTTGAGAGGCTTGTCTGTCTGGAGACCAACAACCTGCTCGAGATCTTTTGAATCCTCTGAAATGTAACCTGGGCCGTAAGAAGTGAGCGAAGAAACTACCTCAGTCTCCATATCTAAAACGCCGTCCTTAGCACGCTCCTGTGCCTGCAGTTCCTGCAACTTGCCCCAGAGAATATCTGTAGCCTCTGTAGGTCCTGCCAAGAAGGACTCGTCTCCATCATATGGAGTGTAGTTTTTCTGAATGAAGTCACGAACGTCGATGTTGTCTTTCCAAGCGCGACCTTCGAAACCATTCCACTGTGAGAAATCGTGTTTTGTCATTACATTATCCTTTCTAAAAATAACAATTGATAAAACTATCATTTAAGGATGGGGTTAGTTTGGACTAACAACCATCCAAAAATCACTATAACATATGGCTGACAAAAAATTAACAATGTATCGGAATTAAAACAATGAATTTTTGACTTTTTGCTGACCCAATAATGAAATTGTCAGCAAAAATCCTGCTTCGCAGGACAACTTTTCCATTGCATGTAAAAGTTGGTCAGGCTCCGGTTCTTGATTTTCTGAGGAAAATCAAAAACCTATGCATTTATGAAAGTACAAGTCTATTTTTTGGTATTTAAGTAAGAATATAAGACCCGCTGAGATTTACAATTTTCACAAACAAATGATACAATAATTTCCTAGAGAAAAACTTACAAAATGGAGATAGATTTGACTAAAGAAATTTCTCAATCCCACAAATCAAATAATAAAGAAAAGGGACCTAGCCAGACTGCCCCTGCAGCATATAAAGGAAAAAACTATGCATTTCTCGACGCAGAGTACCTCAGCGCCAGATTTAAGAGAAAGAGCATAGAGGACGTTATATCAATTGGCATGATTATCACCAATCCTAAATATGAGGAGATGGATAGGTTTTATTCTACTGTCCGCCTGACAGAGGGGCATAGACTGCCTCCCCTTATCACCGAGCTGACTGGCCTCACCAATGAGGAATTGGAGGAGGCTCCTTACTATGAGGATGTTATGACAGACATCATTAATATGGTAAAGAGATACCAGGTAGGCCAGGTCTTTGTCTGGGGAGGGGACAAGTCCAACTTTCAGAGAGATTTTGAGGCTAGGACTCTGGAAAAACCTCTCAAGAGGGCAGTTAGCAAATTTATTAGCACAATAGTAAACATTCAAAAGGATATCAGTTATGATATTACTGATGGGATTGACTCAGGCCTTTCCCTTGCTGATTTAAAAACCCTGTGTGGTCTGGACAATTATGTTAGTCACAATGCCCTAAACGATGCCCAGGATATGCTGGACTGCATCCGCATCATAGAAAATGGAGGCATGGTCTATGATGGCGTTGAGGCTGCTAAATATAAAAAATTCCGTGGAGAATATGTTAAAAACCGTAGCTTTGATGACCTGGAGGAGGACGGTCAGTACATTATCAAGTCCTCAGCTGGCGTACGCTTCTTGAAGGAGCTTCAGAGAAAGGATTTTGGCACCGATCCTAAAACCAAGGCCTTTATGGACGATTTGGAATTTATCCTTGGAAAGGGCAATGCCTATATGGGCACCTTCTCTGAAATGATGAATGCAAAGGAAGAATAATGACGCTATTCCTCTTTGCATGTTTTTTGTGGTCTTATCCTCAGTCTAGTGTTTTTTTACAAAATTTTCACTTAAAAATTAGCAATCATTGAGAATTGAAGATAAGATGTCACTAATGTAAAGTAGTTACATAAGGAAGTCGCGTGTAACTGGTCAAGCAGGCATAAACGGTTCGTTATCGGATACGTTTATGCTTTTTTTATTGTTATTTTTTAGCGCGTCCGCTGTAGGAAGGATTTTTGATGTACACAATTTCCAAGGTTTTAAGCAACAATTCCCTCTTGGTTGTAGATGATGAGGGACAGGAGACCATCCTTTTAGGCAAGGGAGTTGGTTTTGGCAAAAAAGCCTCAGAAAAGATTGAAAATACAATGGGAGCCAAGGCTTATCATTTGGCGGCTGGAGATGTTAGAGGCAGCCAGATTGGTACAGACGCAGGCATTGATCCCAAATATTTGGAAATAGCAGATAAAATCATTCAGGAGGCCAAACTAATTTTTGAAGACCTGAATACAGATTTTCTTCTTCCCTTGGCAGACCATATAGCATTTGCAGCAAGGAGAGAGCATTCAAACCTCTTTTTGCCAAACCCATTTATACCCGATATAAAAATGCTTTTTGCCAAGGAATATTCCATTGCATGGAAATGCAGGGATATGATTAGGGAACTGGCTCACTATGAGGTGACAGAGGACGAGGCAGGATTCATAGCCTTGCACATTCACTCTGGTCTCTCCAACGAGGCGGTTTCAGAGACAATGCGTTACACACAAATTATTAATACTGCAATGAATCTGGTGGAGCAGGATTGCAAGAAACCTCTTGACCATTCCGCTTTCACCTACACAAGACTGGAGTCCCATCTCTACTACATGATTATGAGAGTGAGACAGGGCGGTGGTGTTAACGTAGATTTAAATGATTACATGAGGCTTAATTATTCTAGGGCCTATCATGTTGCCAAACAGATATGTCACTATATGGAGCAGCAGCTGCAGATGCCATTGGATCCATTAGAGTGCGGCTATTTGGCAGTACATATAGAGAGGTTACAGGCAGACCAATAAGTTAAAGGAGACATAACATAATGTTTGATTTTTTTAAAAAGAAGAAACAAGTGGAAGTAAAGGCACCAGCCACTGGTGAGGTGGTTGATTTGAGCCGAGTTTCTGATCCTACATTTGGACAGAAAATGTTAGGTGATGGATTTGCTGTTATTCCATCAGTTGGAGAAATATACGCACCAGTTGACGCAGAGGTGGCAATGGTATTTGACACAGGCCATGCATGCGGGCTTAAAACTGAGGATGGAATGGAGATACTGATTCACATTGGTATCGACACAGTGCAGATGAAAGGCCAAGGCTTTGAGCCACAGGTAAAGGTGGGAGACAAGGTCAGCGCCGGAACACTTCTTATAAAAGTAGATTTGGATCAGGTGAAAGAGGCTGGTTACGACATAATTACCCCAGTTATCTTTAGCAATCAGGCCAATTTCAAATTCGATGGTCCAGTCCTCTTTGGTAATGTAAACCATGGAGATCAGATTCTTAGTCTTACAAAGGCTAACTAAAAAGTAATACAAAAAGGAAACATAGAGGAAACAACTTTTTTCAACAACTTTGGTTTTAAACGTGGGGGACGTTTAAACATATAAAACTAATCTATTATTAGGAGGTATAGGTTATGAAGTTTTTACAAAAACTAGGTAAAGCGTTAATGTTACCTGTAGCAACACTTCCACTTTGTGGTTTGCTTATGGGTATCGGCTACATGCTTTGTCCTGCAACTATGCAAGGTGGTGACATCAACGGCTTTGCAAATTTACTTGGATTATTCCTTGTAAAAGCAGGTGGAGCATTAATTGACAACATGGCACTTCTTTTCGTTATTGGTGTCGGTGTTGGTATGTCAGAGGACAATGATGGTACAGGCGGTCTTGCTGCATTAGTATCATGGCTCACAATGACAACACTTCTTAACACAGGCTTTGTTACAACTATCATGCCATCAGTTGCAGATAGCGTTAACAAGTCTCTTGCATTCGACAAGATTGCAAACCCATTTATCGGTATCTTAGCAGGTATCATCGGATCACTCTGCTACAACAAGTTTAAGAGCACAAAGCTTCCTGATTGGCTTGCTTTCTTCAGTGGAAAGAGATCAGTTGCTATTATCTCAGGACTTGTTTCTATCGTAGTTTCAGCTTGCTTACTCTTTATATGGCCACTTATCTTTACAGCACTTATCGCTGTAGGTCAGGGTATCGCAAAGATGGGCATTGTAGGTGCTGGTATTTATGCATTCCTTAACAGATTGCTTATCCCTACAGGTCTTCACCACGCACTTAACAACGTATTCTGGTTTGATACAATCGGCCTTGGTGATCTTACTCACTTCTGGGCTGGTGAGACATCAGCAGATGTTACTTGGGACCTTGGTATGTACATGTCAGGATTCTTCCCATGTATGATGTTTGGTATTCCAGGTGCTGCACTTGCAATGATTCGCTCAGCAAAGTCAAACAAGAAGAAAGTTGCAATCGGTCTTCTTGCTTCAGCTGCTCTTTGCGCATTCGTTTGCGGTGTAACTGAGCCATTCGAGTTTGGTTTCATGTTCCTTGCTCCAGGTCTTTACCTTGTATATGCTTTACTTTACGGAGTATTTACAGTAATCGCCCTTGCAACAGGATTTAGAGCTGGATTCTCATTCTCAGGCGGAGCTACTGACTTAGTATTCTCTGCTAGCCTTCCAGCTGCAAACAATACACTTATGATCATCCCTCTTGGTATTGCTGCATTCGTAGTATTCTACGCAGTATTCCGTTTCGCAATCGTTAAATTCGATATCAAGACTCCAGGTCGCGAAGATGACGATTTCGAAGAGGCTGACAAGAGCGCTGTTCTTGCAAACAACGACTTTACTCAGGTTGCTACAATCGTACTTGAAGGTATCGGTGGTAAGGACAACCTTACATCTCTTGACTACTGCACAACACGTCTTAGAATGGAAGTTAAAGACTACACAGCAGTAGACGAGAAAAAGATCAAATCTGCAGGTGTTGCAGGAATCGTCCGTCCTGGCAAAACATCTGTACAGGTTATCATTGGTACACAGGTTCAGTTCGTTTATGACGAAATGAAGAAACTCACAAAATAATTTAATTCTATTATGAAAATAACAAACGTAAAAATTTATAAAAATGGTTCATTTGAAACTGGCGAGATTGGTATTGAAAATGATCGCTTTACAACCCCAGCCGCTGATGACAGCAATGTCATCGACGGTGGCGGTCTAATGGCAATACCAGGACTTTGTGATTTACATTTCCACGGTGCAGTAGGAGCGGATATCTCTGATGGTGATGTGGAGGGCGTTAAAAAGATGGTTGCCTATGAGCATTCACATGGCATCACCACAGTAAACCCTGCCACAATGACCCTGTCAGAGGAACAGCTGATAAAGGCTGTTAGAAGCGCTGTCGAAGCAGGCGGTGTGGATGGCATATATCTGGAAGGCCCATTTATTTCCCCGAATAAAGTAGGAGCTCAAAATCCAGATTACGTAAAGAATCCTGATGGCCCAATGCTAAAAAGGATTATGGACGCCGCAGATGGATTAGTTGATTTTTGCGCACTAGCCCCAGAAACCCAAGGCGCAATAGAATTTATTAAAGAATTCAAGGATCAAATAGGCATCTCAGTGGCTCACACCACTGCAGACTTTGATACAGCCCAGGCTG
The DNA here is from genome assembly GCA_024684955.1 of Pseudobutyrivibrio sp. Taxonomy (GTDB): domain Bacteria; phylum Bacillota; class Clostridia; order Lachnospirales; family Lachnospiraceae; genus Pseudobutyrivibrio. The sequence continues at coordinate 22,996 of JAIKWH010000059.1, read as the reverse complement.
CCTTTGATGCCGGAGCAAAGCAGATTACACACATGTACAATGCGATGCCTCCACTCCATCACAGGTCACCAGGGGTAATAGGAGCTGCTTCTGACAGTTCCCATGTATCAGCAGAAATTATTTGCGATGGAGTACACATCCATCCATCAGCAATAAGAGCTGCCTTCAGATTATTCGGTCCTGAAAGAATGATATTTATCAGCGATACAATGAGAGCTGTTGGACTAAAGGATGGAGAATACACCCTAGGAGGTCAGGCGGTTATCAAGGAAGGTCCCCTTGCAACGCTAAAGGGTAGCGACACTATAGCTGGTTCTGCAACCAATCTCTACGATTGCATGAAGTTTGCAGTACAGCAGGTGGGCATACCTCTTACAGATGCAATACGTTGCGCTTCTGAGAATCCTGCAAAGGCCATAGGAAAATTTGACCAAGTAGGATCCATTGACATCGGAAAAAGAGCCGATCTACTCCTGGTAGATTCGGACCTTAATCTCAAAAAAATATTTGCTGCTGGCGTCGAAGTACCAGTTGGCGAATAGAATAAGTAACCGGCAGGTGCAGACATATGTCTGCACCTGTTTTTTTTGTCCCCGGCCCTTGCCGGCTACTAGACGATTGAAAAAGGGGACTGGGTCAGTTTATAATATTTTTCAGTGAATTATAGGAGGTAGGAGTAGATGGCGAAGGAACGTTGGAAGGCCGGGAATATGGTTTATCCACTGCCGGCGGTGATGGTTACTTGCAGGGGTAGAGATGGCAGGGACAATGTGCTGACGGTGGCCTGGACAGGGACGGTGTGTACTAATCCGCCTATGGCTTATATTTCGGTGAGGCCTAGTAGGTATTCCTACGATATGATAAAGGAGACAGGGGAGTTTGTTATTAATCTGACCACGGAGGATTTGGCCTTTGCCACGGATTATTGCGGGGTCACCTCAGGGCGGGATTTGGACAAATTTGAAAGGTGCAAATTGCATAAGGAGGAGGCCGATGAGGTCAATGTTCCTATGATTGCAGAGAGCCCTGTTAATATAGAGTGTAGGGTGAGGGAAGCCCATGAGTATGGCAGCCATACCATGTTTGTGGCCGATGTGCTTTGTGTTCATGCTGATGACAGGTATATGGACGACAATGGCAAATTCGATTTGGAGCAGGCAAGGCTACTTGCATATTCTCACGGCACCTATTATGGACTGGCTGAGGCCAAGGGTACCTTTGGCTATTCGGTCAAATCCAACAAGAGCAAGCATAAAAAAGCAAATTCAGTCAAGGAAAAATAAAAACCAGTAGATATATAATTGAAAGAGAAGAATACCATGAATAAAACAGTAAAAGAATTATTTAAGTTTATCCAGGAGAGCCCATCCCAGTTCCATGTTGTGGCAAACCAAAAAGAAAAATTTTTGCAGGCAGGTTTTACAGAACTTTTAGAGGGGAAAAAGTGGAATATTGAGTTTGGCAAGTCTTATTTTGTCACTAGAAACGGGTCCTCCATTTTGGCCTTTCGCATGCCTAAAAAGGAGATGACTAGTGCCATGATTATGGCATCTCATACTGATTCTCCTACCTTTAGAATCAAGGAAAATCCTGAGATGAAAGAGGGCATGTATGTAAAACTAAACGTGGAAAAATACGGCGGGATGCTGATGGCTCCATGGTTTGATAGACCCCTTTCTGTGGCGGGCAGATTGATTGTAAAAAATGCTGATGGTTCCATTTCCAACAGGCTGGTTAATCTGGATAGGGATTTGTGCATGCTGCCTTCATTGGCTATTCATATGAATAGGGAGGCTAATGATGGATATAAATATAATGCTCAAAAGGATATGCTGCCTCTGTTTACCATGAATGATAAACTGACCCTGAAAAGCCTGCTGGCAAAGGAAGCAGGAGTCAAAACTGAGGATATAATTGGTCATGACCTTTTCCTTTACAATAGGGATAAGGGAGTAGTCTGGGGCGGAGAGGATGAATTCATTTCTATTGGCAGACTGGATGATTTGCAGTGTTCCTTTGGTTCTATGGCGGCACTGCTTGGGGCAAAGAATTCTGATTCTGCAATACAGATTCATGTTACCTTTGATAACGAGGAGGTAGGCAGTGGAACAAAGCAGGGTGCAGATTCTACTTTTCTCTATGACTGTTTGGTGAGAATCAATGAGGCCATGGGTGGCAATCAGTCAGACCTGCTTATGATTTTAGCCAACTCCTTTATGGTAAGCGCAGACAACGCCCATTCTCTGCATCCAAACAATGCAGACAAGAGTGACCCTACCAACAAGGTTTATATGAACCAGGGCATCGTTGTAAAATTCAACGCCAACCAAAAGTATATGACAGACGGCGTTTCCTTTGGCATCTTTACCGAGATTTGCAAGGAGGCAAAGGTTCCATATCAGGTATTTGTTAATAGGTCAGATATGGCTGGAGGCTCAACCCTTGGCAATATTTCTACAGCCCACGTTTCAATCAATGGTGTAGATATAGGTCTGGCCCAACTTGCCATGCATTCTCCATATGAGACAGCAGGTGTGAAAGATACTGAATATTTAATCTCTGTGGGCAAAAAATTCTATGAAAGCGTTGTTGCATGGGATTCTTCTGACAGTTATAATATCCGTTGTTAGAGACAATTAAAGTTCTGGGGAGGACGAGACAATGAGATTTAGACCTTGCATTGACATCCACGATGGGCAGGTTAAGCAAATTGTGGGATCTACAATTTCGGATTTGAAAAAAGGTGCAGTTGAACCTAAAACCAACTACATAGCGGACAAGGATGCATCCTATTTTGCTTCCTTGTATAAGAGGGATGGCCTCTATGGAGGTCACATTATCAACCTGAATCAAAGGGGCACAGATGCTTACAATGCATCAAAGGATCAGGCTATTGCAGCCCTAAGGGCATTCCCAGGTGGGATGCAATATGGCGGTGGGGTAAATGACACCAACGCAAAAGAATTTATTGAGGCTGGGGCCAGCCATGTTATTGTTACTTCTTTCGTATTTAATAATGGCAGGGTGGATTATGATGCTCTGGAAAAGATTTCTAATCTGGTGGGAAGAGAGCATTTGGTTCTAGACCTTTCCTGCACCAGGGTGGATGACAAATATGTCATCGTTACCGATAGGTGGCAGACAGTTACAAAAGAGATTATCTCATACAATTTTTTGGACAGACTTTCTGACTACTGCGATGAGTTCCTTTTTCACGCAGCAGATGTGGAGGGAAGACAAAGCGGCATAGACAGGGATTTGGTTGGCTACCTTTCCGGCTACAAAAAGATTCCTATTACCTATGCAGGTGGTGTTTCAGAATATGGGGATATTGACCTGATTAGTTATCTGTCTGATAATACTTTGGATTTTACTGTAGGTTCCAGTCTGGACCTTTTCGGAGGGGACCTATCCTACGACAGGATAGTAAGCGGTATCTGCGGTTAGATAATAGGAGGATTTTATGTTTAAAGTAAATACGAATTTTCAAAAACTCCCAGGCTCTTATCTTTTTTCTACCATAGCTAAAAAGGTTGCTGCCTATCAGGAGGCAAACCCTGGGGCTGATATTATTAGACTTGGCATTGGAGATGTTACTCAGCCAATCGCACCTGCTATGATTAAAGCCCTTCATTCGGCAGTGGATGAGATGGGTGATGGAAAAACTTTCCATGGCTATGCACCAGACCTTGGTTATGCCTTTTTGCGTGAGGCTATTGCAAAAAATGATTACCAGGCAAAAGGCTGCGACATTAGCGCTGATGAGATTTTTGTTTCTGATGGAGCAAAGTCAGACTCAGCAGATATCCAGGAGCTTTTTGCACCTGATGTAAAGATAGCAGTTTGTGACCCTGTTTACCCTGTATATGTAGATGCAAATGTTATGGCTGGACGCTGCGGCAGCTATGATGAGTCAAAGGGAATGTGGTCAGACATTATCTACATGCCTACTACAGCAGAAAACAAATTCGTTCCAGAGTTTCCTAAGGAGACACCAGATGTTATCTATCTTTGTCTTCCAAACAACCCAACTGGTACAACACTGACAAAGGACCAGTTACAGCTTTGGGTAGACTATGCAAATAAAAACAAGGCACTGATTATTTTTGATGCCGCCTATGAGGCATACATTTCAGAGGCTGATGTTCCACATTCTATCTATGAGTGTACCGGTGCAAAGACTTGCGCTATCGAGATTCATTCATTCTCAAAGAATGCTGGATTTACCGGTATGAGACTGGGCTATACAGTTGTGCCTAAGGACCTGGTTTATGATGGTGTGGCTCTCCACGGCATGTGGGCAAGACGTCACGGCACAAAATTCAACGGTGCTCCTTACATAGTGCAGCGAGCAGGTGAGGCAGTTTATTCTGCTGAGGGCCAGGCTCAGATCAAGAATCAGGTTGCATATTATATGAACAATGCCAAGACTATTTATACAGGTCTCAAGGATGCGGGCTATGAAGTTTATGGTGGAGTTAATGCCCCATATATCTGGCTCAAGACTCCAGATAAAATGACATCTTGGGAATTCTTTGATTTCCTTCTTTCAAAGGTACAGATAGTTGGTACTCCAGGTGCAGGCTTTGGACCATCAGGTGAGGGCTACTTCAGACTGACAGCATTTGGCTCTGCTGAGAATACCCTTAGAGCAGTTGAGAGATTAAAACAACTTTAATAATTAAGAAGTGAAGGCTGTGAAAATATCAATTTTCGCAGCCATTTTTTTTAGTTCTTGCAAGTTTTCTTGCATATATTTCTCCAGGCTTGCAACTTCTATTTCTGCAAAGCCTTGGTTTTTAATGATTTTGCAGTCTGGTATCTTGCCCTCTGCAGTTCTTATATCATCAGAAAAGGTGATAAAGGCATATTTGTCCCCATTTTCATTGTGACAGATGCTGGAAACTAACATGTTTAATTGTCCTGGCTCATTGTCCTTCTTATTCTCATTAATTTCAAAGTTTTCTTGCATAAGAAGCCCCTCCTACATGCTTTTAGTATAAATGATTAAGAGTCGAAAAGGCACATTCTTTGTTTTTTTCACAAAAAATTAACCTTATAAGAGCATTAAATTGATTGAAGGAGATTTAAAAAAGCAATAATATAAAAACATGGAGAGATTTTGTAGGCAAATTATTTGCAGACAGAAAAGGAGATTGAAATGAAATTATTTGTTGACACAGGAAAAATCGAAGAAATTAAAAAGGCAAACGAGCTAGGCGTAATCTGTGGTGTTACTACAAACCCATCCCTCATCGCAAAAGAGGGTGGCAGGAGCCAGGTTGAGATTCTCAAGGAAATTGCATCTATAGTTGATGGCCCTATATCCGGCGAGGTTAAGGCTACAACAGTTGATGCTGAGGGTATGATAAAGGAAGGCCGCGAGATTGCAGCCCTTCACCCAAATATGGTAGTCAAGATTCCTATGACTTTAGAGGGATTAAAGGCAGTAAAGGTCCTTTCTGCAGAGGGAATAAAGACAAACGTTACGTTAATTTTCTCAGCAAACCAAGCCCTGCTTGCAGCAAATGCAGGTGCTACTTATGTATCACCATTTATGGGTAGATTAGATGATATAAATACTCCTGGTATTGAGTTGATTAGAGACATTGCGGACATCTTTGACATCTATGGATATGAGACAGAAATCATTGCTGCCTCAGTTAGAAATCCAATCCATGTACATGACTGTGCCCTGGCAGGTGCTGACATTGCCACAGTTCCATACAAGGTAATTGAGCAGATGACAAAACATCCTCTTACAGATGCAGGCATCCAAAAATTCCAGGAAGACTACATCAAAGTATTTGGAGAATAGGATTATTAAAACCGGAGCGGGGTCGTTCCGGTTTTTTTATTATAAAAATGATTCAGTAGTAAGAAAAAACTTACTTAGTAAATAAATTTTGCGTACTGTTTTTTGACTTCCTTGAATAATAAAATCAAATTAAGTTGATAGAAAAAAGTATTGTTCATTTTTTAACAATCTTAAGGAGGTAATATGAAAACTTTAATTATCGGTGGCGTTGCTGGTGGTGCCAGTTGTGCTGCAAGACTGAGACGTCTTGACGAATCAGCAGAGATCGTAATGTTTGAGAGAGGCAAATACATTTCTTATGCAAACTGTGGATTGCCATATTATGTAGGTGATGTAATCCATTCCAGAGATTCTCTCCTCGTTACTACAAAAGAGCAGATGACTAGCAGATTTAACATTGATGTTAGGGAAGAGAATGAGGTTGTTGCTATCAATCGTGACAAAAAGTCTGTCACAGTAAAGAGAGTTGCAACAGGAGAGACCTACGAGGAATCATATGACAAACTTGTTATCTCTACTGGCTCATCTCCAATCAGACCAAGGATTCCTGGCATTGAGGACGAGAGAATTCAGACAGTTTGGACCATCCCTGATGTAGACAAAATGCGCAAGATGGTTGATGAAAAATCTATTTCTTCTGCCCTTGTTGTAGGTGGTGGATTTATTGGACTTGAGATGGCAGAAAACCTGGTCCATGCAGGTATCAAGGTTTCCTTAGTTGAGGCTGCCGACCAGGTTATGGCTCCAGTGGACTATGAGATGGCTCAGATGCTTCATGGAGAAATTATCTCAAAGGGCATCGACCTGCATTTGGGTGATGGTGTAGACCATTTTGAATCCGAGGCAGATGGTGTAAAGGTTGTACTTTCTAGCCAGACCAGCCTAAAGGCAGACCTGGTTATCCTTTCTATCGGTGTTAGACCAAACTCAGAATTGGCCAAGGAGGCAGGGCTTGATGTAAATCAGAGGGGAGGAATCATTGTTGACACAAAGATGAAGACTTCTGACCCTGACATTTTTGCCGTTGGTGATGTGGCTGAGGTAAAGGACTTTATTACTGGCGGACAGACAATGATTGCCCTGGCAGGTCCTGCAAACAAGCAGGGTAGAATAGTTGCCAACATTCTGGCAGGTATAGATGATGAGTATCAGGGTTCTCAGGGCAGTTCTGTTGTAAAGGTCTTTGACCTGACTGCAGCTTCCACTGGTATGAATGAAAAGACCCTCATTAAAAATGAGATTAAATACGAAAAGATTTATGTGGTGCAGAACCACCATGCTGGATATTATCCAGGGGCCCTTCCAATGACAGTAAAACTCCTTTTTGCTCCTGATGGCAGCAGGATTTTCGGTGGACAAATCGTTGGATACGAGGGAGTGGACAAGAGAATCGACACTATTGGTGAGGCTATCAGGTTCCACGCTACAGTGGAGGATTTGACAGATCTGGAGTTGGCTTATGCACCACCATTCTCATCAGCAAAAGACCCAATCAATATGGCAGGCTTTACTGCTCAAAATCTTATTGCAGGCCTTGTAAGCTTTAGCAATTGGGATGTGGAAAAGGAAAGTGATGTAACTATTCTCGATGTAAGAGAGGATGTGGAAAGACTTGCTTTCTCTATCGATGGTGCCATCGCCATGCCTTTAGGTCAGTTGAGAAGCAGAATTGGAGAACTGGATAAAAACAAGAAATATGCCATTCTTTGTGGAATCGGTGTAAGGGCATACAATGCAGGAAGAATTCTCAGACAGAATGGATTTGACAATGTAAGTGTATACCCAGGTGGAGCAAGATTCTACCAGGCTACACATTTTAAAGGACAGGCTAATAAACAGCAGGCTCAGTCTACCCCTGCCACAGAGGCAGCTGTAAAGACAGTTACCCTTGATATTGACTGCTGTGGATTACAGTGCCCAGGCCCTATTATGAATGTGCACAAGGCGATTGAGTCTATGAATGATGGAGAAATCCTCAGAGTGGTTGCTTCAGACCCTGGCTTTGCCAAGGACATTGTGGCTTGGTGCCAGCACACAGGAAATACCCTCCTTTCAAATGGCAAAGAGGGAAGCAGTTTTGTGGCCCAGATTAGAAAGGGTGGCCTGGCAAAAGAGGAGACTGCCCTTGTAGACAAAAACGGCATGAGCCTTATTGTCTTTGACGGAGATATGGATAAAATTATGGCAGCCTTTATCCTTGCAAACGGTGCAGCCTCAATGGGAATGCCTGTTACCATGTTCTTTACATTCTGGGGACTTGCAGCCCTGAGAAAGGCAGAGGATGTAAAGGTGGACAAGACAGCCATGGAGAAAATGTTTGGGGCAATGTTGCCTCAGGGCGTTGACAAACTGGGTATCTCAAAGATGAATATGGCCGGAATGGGATCAGCAATGATGAAGAAAATCATGGCAGACAAGAATGTTTCATCCCTTTCAGACCTTATGGATTCAGCTAAGGCTGCTGGTGTAAAGATTATGGCTTGCTCAATGTCTATGGATGTCATGGGCATCAAGGAAGAGGAACTGGTGGATGGTGTTGAAATCGTAGGTGTAGGCACATACCTTGGTGCTGCATCTGATTGCAAAATCAACCTCTTCATCTAAAAAAGAAAAAAATATAAGAAACTAAAGTTGACAAATACCCCCTATGGGTATATCTTATCCTTGTAATGAGATATACCCTATGGGGGTATTTTTGTATGGAGGCATTATGTCAACAGAAGAAAAAATGAATTGCTGTAGCAAAGCGGAAATAGAAGAAACAATTGAAAGAGAAGAACTCTCTGTCAGGAATTGCTGTATGTCTGGCAAGTCAAAGGAGAGGGCTCAAAAGGAATACAAGGATTTGATTAATCGACTTTCTCGTATCGAGGGCCAAATCAGAGGAATCAGAGGCATGATTGAAAACGATGCATACTGCGTTGATGTTTTGACCCAGGTCCAAGCGGCCAGGTCATCCCTCAATTCTTTTTCAAAAGTTCTCCTTGCAAACCATGTCCAGACCTGCGTAAAGGATGATATACGTCAGGGTTCAGATGAAAAGGTTACAGAGTTGGTGGACTTGCTACAAAAGATGCTTAAGTAAGTGAGGTGAGCAAATGGAACAATACAATGTTACAGGCATGTCTTGCGCAGCCTGTCAGGCCAGAGTAGAAAAGGCAGTTTCCCAGGTGCCCGGTGTGGATTCCTGTGCGGTCAGCCTTTTGACAAACTCTATGGGAATAGAAGGGAATGCTGACCCAGGTGCTGTTATAAAGGCTATTACAGACGCAGGATACGGGGCCAGCCTAAAGGATGATGGCAGTGAAAAAACCTCATCTGTCCCAAACTATGATGACCAACTAAAAGATACTGAGACTCCAAAGATTAAAAAGCGGCTGATAGCCTCCCTTATACTTTTGATTCCCCTCATGTATGTGTCTATGGGCCACCACATGCTGGGATGGCCAGTGCCGGGATTTTTACTGGAGAATCCCCTTGCCATTGGCATCTATGAGATGTTTATGGCAGGTCTTATCATGGTAATCAATCAAAAGTTTTTCATAAGCGGATTTAGGGGATTGATTCACAGGGCACCTAATATGGACACACTAGTAGCCTTAGGTTCTGCAGCATCCTACGGCTGGTCCATGTATGTGCTTTTTGCCATGAGCCTGGCTTACAAAAATAATGATATGGCCTTGGCAAAAGAATTATCGGGTCAGTTTTACTTTGAATCTGCAGCCATGATTCTCACCCTTATCACAGTGGGAAAATTGCTGGAGGCAATATCAAAGGGTAGGACCACGGACGCTCTTAAAGGCCTGATGAAACTGGCAGCAAAAACAGCGGTAGTCTTAATCGATGGCAAAGAGACTGAGGTGCCAATTGAGCAGGTTAAAATCGGAGATAAATTTGTAGTTAGACCAGGTGACAATATTCCTGTGGATGGATTTGTTGTGGAGGGATCTAGTGCAGTTAATGAGTCAGCCCTGACAGGGGAGTCCATCCCTGTTGACAAGAAAGAGGGGGACACAGTTTCTGCAGCCACATCCAATGAGAGTGGATACATGGTGTGCCAGGCCACAAGAGTTGGCAAGGATACAACCCTGGCCCAGATTATCCAGATGGTCAGTGACGCAGCAGCCACAAAGGCTCCTATTGCAAAAATCGCTGACAAGGTATCAGGAGTTTTTGTTCCTGCAGTTATAGGAATTGCCATAGTGGTATTTATCATTTGGCTTTTGGTAGGGCAGACTGTTGGATACGCTCTTGCCAGAGCAATTTCAGTCCTGGTTATTTCATGCCCATGTGCTCTTGGTCTTGCCACTCCTGTTGCTATCATGGTGGGCAACGGTATGGGTGCAAGGCAGGGAATTATGTTTAAGACAGCAGTTTCTTTGGAGGAGACAGGCAAGGCTCAGATTGTTGCTTTGGACAAAACTGGCACAATCACAAAGGGACAGCCCAAGGTCATTGGCACATACCAGGCAAAGGATGTAGACGATATAGATCTTATAAGGGTTGCCTTTGCCCTGGAGAGCAAGTCAGAGCATCCCCTTGCAAAGGCTATTGTAGAAAAGGCATATGAGTTTGGCCTTGAGCCTGCAGAGGTTTCAGATTTTAGGGCAATTGCTGGAAATGGTCTTTCTGCAGTTTTGGATTCCACCCCTATATATGGAGGTAACCTAGAGTTTATCTCCAAGCAGATAGAAATAGATGGGGAGGCAAAAAGGTTTGCCCAGGAGCTGGCTATGAAGGGTGAAACCCCTCTATTCTTTGGAATGGGAAAGGTATTCCTTGGAATCATTTCCGTGGCAGATATTATTAAAGAGGATTCCTATGATGCCATAAAAGATTTAAAGAACATGGGAATCCACGTGGTCATGCTTACAGGGGACAATGAAATGACTGCAAAGGCCATAGCAAAAGAGGCCGGAGTGGATGAGGTTGTAGCAGGTGTCAAACCAGATGGCAAGGAGGCTGTCATTAGGCAGCTCCAGGAATATGGCAAGGTGGCCATGGTTGGAGATGGAATAAATGACGCCCCAGCGCTTACCAGAGCAGACATTGGTATTGCCATTGGGGCAGGTACCGATGTGGCTATAGATGCAGCAGATGTGGTGGTGGTAAAGAGTAAACTAAGCGATGTAGCATCAGCCATTAGACTGAGCCGACAGACCCTAAAAAATATTCACGAGAATTTATTCTGGGCCTTTTTCTACAACATTATAGGAATCCCCCTTGCAGCAGGGGCCTATATCCATGCTTTTGGATGGGAATTGAACCCAATGTTTGGAGCGGCAGCCATGAGCCTTAGTTCATTCTGCGTAGTGACCAACGCTCTCAGACTTAATCTATTTAGGATAAACAGCAGCCTGAGAGACAAGAAAATAAAAAATTCTCTTGGAAATCAGCCTTTGATAAAGACTGAGGCCCAGGAAGATAATAATAGTAATAATAATCAGGAGGAAAAAAATAATATGGAAATCAATGTAAAAGGAATGATGTGTCAGATGTGCGAAGCCCATGTAAAGAAGGCGCTGGAGGAACTCCCTAATGTATCAGAGGCTCTTGCAAACCATGAGACAGGGGTGGTAACACTTACAACAACAGGTGATGTGCCAGAGGCTGATATGAAGTCAGCAGTTGAGAATGCCGGCTACGAATTTGTAGGAATTAAATAAAACCATGAAATAAGGGCTTTCGGAATAATCCGAAGGCCCTTTAAAATTAAAAACCAAAACCCATAACTCAAACGCGCAAATCAATCTGTGTCCCAGAAGTTGGATAAACAAGGCTCTCCAAAGATGGACTAGCCATATCGATGCCTTCTGCAAACATCTGGGCTTGTCCCTCTACCATGTCCATGGTCTTTGAAAGCATAGCAGTAGCCACGTCATTCATAACCTTTCCTTGACTGAGATTCATTGACAACTCTGTGATATCCATTTGCACTCCCCTACAAAATAAGATTTTAGTTTATATTTAAATCATTCTAACAGAGCAAATGGGAGAAGTGGTGTAAAACTGTGTTTTAATTGTGAAAAAACTGTGAATTGTGGGATATAATAATATAAAAGGGCTTGATATAGGAATAGACTATAGAAAGTTCACAATTCTATCTATATAATCACTTATAATGTGTATTAAAGGACGGGAGAAGACTGTATGACTTTACAACAACTCAAATACGTAATAGCAATATCAGAATCAGGATCTATGAACGAGGCGGCAAAGAAATTATTTATTTCCCAGCCCAGCCTTTCAGAGACCATCAAAGAATTAGAAAAAGAAGTGGGGCTTACCATTTTCCTCCGCACAAACCGAGGTATAGTTCTCACCCCAGAGGGAGAGGAATTCCTAGGATACGCCAGGCAGGTGACGGACCAGGTAAAGCTCCTGGAGAATAGATATGTAGACAAGGAAGCCAAGAAAAAATTCTCGGTGTCCACCCAGCATTACACCTTTGCTGTAAAGGCTTTTGTGGAAACCATGAAAGAATGTGGCATAGACAACTATGAGTTTGCTATCCACGAAACCACCACTCAGCAGGTTATAGACAATGTAAAAAACTTTAAATCCGAGGTTGGAGTCCTATACCTGAGCGACTTTAACCAGCAGGTTTTACAGAAAATATTTGCCTCGGCAGGACTTGAGTTTATAGGCCTATTTGATTGCGATACATATGTATATTTGTGGAAGGGACACCCCCTTGCAAATTCTCCATCTATTGCCATGAAAGATTTGGACGAATATCCATGTCTGGCCTTTGACCAGGGCAAGGACTCATCCTTTTATCTGGCGGAGGAGATGAAATCTACATATGAATACAAACGACTCATAAAGGCAAATGACAGGGCCACCTTGCTTAATCTCATGGTAGGATTGAATGCCTACACACTTTGCTCTGGCATTGTATGCGAGGAGTTAAACGGCGAGGATTACCTGGCGGTGCCTCTGGTAGAAACAGAAAAAATGACTATAGGTTATATCAAGAGAAAAGGTATGCACCTTTCTTCCATCGGTGAAGTTTATATAGAGGAACTGAAAAAATATAAGGAAAACGTCTATGGAAATTAACTACTTAGAGTCAGGAAAGATTTTAACAGGAATGTACGGTAAGAGGTATATTACCAGGAGTTTTGTGGGGGCCACAGAACTGATGCAGGTGTATACCGTGGTTGAGCACGGCATTGATTACTGGGCTGTGGCTGTTACCAGAGGTGGAGCCAAGGTCAGGACCAAGCTTGTTGAGCAAAATACCAATGCCTACGCCAATCAAAAGAGCGTCCTTGGCATTTTAGATTCCTTTGTCTTTACCTTTGAGGGCAGGGATTATTTTGGCATGATTATTGAACCCTGCGACTTCAATTTTTCCATTCTCAAGTATGACAGTCCTTACACAATGGAGCAGCGGTACAAGATTGCCATCAATCTGGCCATTGCCTTTAAAGAATTTAGAGAGTTGGGTTATGTAAATGCAACAGTGCCTGCAGTGGCTATTTCTGAAGAATTGGATGTAAAACTAATTCCTCTTCCAGCCAGACCAGGCAGCCATCAGGAGTGGGCAGACTATGCCACAATGGGTTATAATGCTCCTGAGTGTTTTAAGAAAATAGCAAAGGCTGAAACCACATCATATGAAAGCGATAGATTCCTATATGCAGCCATGGTTCATAGGTTGATTTTTGGAATCGGACCTTTTGAAACTAAGGCTAATCGTTTTTATTCTTATGAGGATTATGTCTTTGATACAAAAACTGAAAGTCTTGCCATCAAATACGGTTACAGTGTAGGGGCAAGATATAGGGATGTTAGAGATGACATAAAGGAACTATTCACAAAGACCTTTAAAAAAGGAGTAAACGAGCCAAAGGAAAGACCTGATGAGGATGAGTGGATAGCAATATTTATAGCAGCAATTACTGGAAAAACAATTTCAGGCAGTGGAGAGGATGATGATTCTCTGCCAGAAGAAATAATCACTGGAGAATAAGAGATGGCACTATTAAAAATAAATTTAAGCGACCCTTTGATGAAGGCTCTAAAGGCGGTTAATTCTATCTCTGGAGTTTCAGTTACAGAGGAGGATTTGAAAAGACAGAGAGCAGCCATGGTTTTGGCTGGGAAGTTGGCGGCTCCCACAGGGGGAGTGGAGACGGAACAATTCAAGGTGGGAAAGATTCTATGTGAAAGGATTATACCTGACTTGGCCAGAAATCCTAAATATCTAATTCTTTATGCCCACGGTGGTGGATACACCACTGGGGGCATTGACTATGCCAGAATAATCGGGGCAAAACTAGCAACAGCAACGGGATTTGAGGTCATTACCTTTGATTATAGACTGGCCCCAGAGAATAGGTTCCCAGCCCCTGTTGATGATGGAATGACAATTTGGGATTATATTATGATGAAAGGATACGGCGGCAGCCAGGTCCTTTTGGCAGGGGATAGCGCAGGGGGCAATTTGGTTCTTTGCATGACTCAGAGGATATTGGCAAAAAAGAGAAAGGGGCCTAGGGCCTTAATTCTCTTTAGCCCATGGACTGACATGACAGCAGTGTCTGAATCCTACCAAACATACAAGGAAAAGGATCCTATTTTGACCTACGAATATATTTGTGCTGTCCGAGACGTCTATGTGGAAGAGGGGATGGAACTTTCTGATCCAAAACTGAGTCCCCTGTTTGGGTCCTTCAAAAATTTCCCACCTACCCTGGTTCAGGTTGGAAAAAATGAAGTATTATATGATGACAGTGCAAACCTGGTTAAAAAGATTCAAAAAGCTGGAGGTAAGGCTCTTTTGGATGTGGAAAAAGATGGTTGGCACGTGTATCAACATGCTCCGTTGCCTATGGCAAATAGGGCAATGAAGCGAGTTTCTGACTTTGTGTCAGAGGAAATATATAAATACTAGGAGATATTGATTTGAGTAGTGAAAATTGGTACAGAGTAGATAATGTAGCCAAGGTTTTTTTGGCTACTGCCAATAAAAGAGATACTAGAACTTTGAGGCTTTCATGCACTCTCACAGAAGACATTGAGCCTGATATTTTACAGGAGGCCCTTCTTTCTGCTATTCAGGAGAGGCCACAGTTTCAGGTTAGGATTAGACGAGGGGTTTTTTGGCATTACATGGAGGATACCGACCTGCAGCCAGTAGTGGAGGAGGAGCATGGTAGGGTTTGCCCTATGCTCTATGTCCCAGGTAGGGCTATGCTTCATTACAAGGTTACATATTTTGGAAACAGGATAAATCTTGATGTGTTCCATGCCCTGGCAGACGGCACAGGTGCTCTGGAATTTCTTAATGTAATAGTCCTGGACTATCTAAAGTTAAAATACCCAGGCAAATTTGATAATATGACCAGTCATTCAGGGGCATCTGAGGATGAGTTAAACCAGGATAGCTACAAACAATTCTTTGGCAACATGTCCCTAAAGGGATCCTCCCTAAAGAAGGCTTATCATCCCGGGGGGCTAAAACTGCCATACTACCAATTGCAGTTTTTTGAGATTCACATTCCTACAAAAGATATTTTGCCAAGTGCAAAGGAGATAGGGGTTTCTTTAACCTCCTATGTAGGGGCTTGCCTTATGCTGGCCATTAGCGAGGATATGCCACGTAGAAAAAGAGACTTGCCAGTAAATGTTTCTATGCCGGTTAACCTTAGAAACTATTTCCCTAGTCAGACCTCTAGGAATTTTTTTAACAATGTAAATGTGGCCCATACCTTTACAGAGGATATTAGCCTAGAGGATTTGGCCAAAGAATTTGATGAGAAATTAAAGATTTGCCTCAGCGAAGAGAATATAAAGAAGCAGATGGACAACTTTGAGACTATGGAATATGTGGCACCTGTTAGGGCTATTCCATGGTTCATCAAAAAGTGGGTTGTCTGGTACGGCAGTCGTGTCACAGACAAAAAGGTTTCTGTGGTTCTTTCCAATATGGGAATGCAAAAACCACCGGAGAATGTGCAACCATATATAGAAAACTATGGGGCCTTTTGTTCTTCTTCAAATCTATTCACTGCTATGAGTTCTTACAATGGAGATTTGACCCTTGGAATAACTTCTCCATACGCCAGTACCAAGGTTATTAAAAGTTTGGTAAGACATTTTTCTGACAGAGGAGTAAGTGTTCAAGTGAATGCTACGGAGGTGGTTAGATAATGAAGAGATGCCCATATTGCAAAATAGATGTAGGTGGCAAAATGGCAAAATGCCCTGTGTGCCAAAGCAAACTGGTAGGGGAGGGGGAAAAGCATTATTTCCCTAAGCAAAACAATTTAAAACTAACATCCTTCTTTTATAAGATTCAGATGTTTATTGTTTTGACCCTTATGATCTCTGCCCTGGGCCTGGATTTTTTGTTTCATCTCAAGCCTTTTTCTCAGTTTGACTTTCACTGGAGTTTGATTGTTACCATGTGGCTTTTGGTGTCAGAGTTTGGAATCTTGAGAATTTTTAGGAGAGGATATGGTTCTTCGAGAATATTGACCCTAAATATTTTTATAGTCCTCATAATGGTTTTAGTCACAGGATTTTACTTTAATTTCTTTAAATTGGCCGCCGACTGGATTTGCCCAATCGCCGTTATGGCGGCCTTAGTTGCAAACTTTACCTTGGCTATGATTGATAAATCCGGCAATACCATGATATATCTTTTATCAAATCTGGGGGTGGGAATTATGCCTTACATAGTTTTCTATTTTACAGGCAAGGATTGCCCCCTCCTTTGGATGGTTTGCCTGATGGTTTCTGTAATACTATTAGTGGGAGCCTTTGTATTTAAAGGCAGAGCTGTTGTGGCAGAAATCCAAAGAAGATTCTCGGTATAAGAAAATAAAAAAAATGCCAAATTGCCTTATTGATAAAAAATTAACAATATGCTAAAATTTTATTTATCAAATTGTGTGGGGAATTCCCTATATTATTAGGAGGAAAAAAATGAGCGAATTTAAAAACTTAAAGCTTGCGGTAGAAGACGAAGTTGCAGTACTTACAATTTCTCGTCCAGCAGCACTTAATGCACTTAACTCAGAGACACTTGATGAGTTAAACGTAGCTTTGACAGAAATCGAAGCAAGAGATGATGTAAAGGTTCTTATCCTTACAGGTGGTCCTGGATTCAAGAAAAACAAGGAGACAGGCGAAAAGACTGAGGATCCATTCAAGTCATTTGTTGCAGGTGCAGATATTTCTGAGATGGTTAACTTTACAGCTGCCGAGGCTAGAGCATTTGGTATGAGAGCATCAGTACCTTTCTTCAAGTTACAGAACATGAGACAGGTTACTATTGCTGCAGTTAACGGATTCGCTCTTGGCGGCGGATGTGAGATCTCTATGGCTTGTGATATCAGAATCGCTTCTGAGAATGCTACATTTGGTCAGCCAGAGACAGGTCTTGGTATCATCCCAGGATTCGGTGGCACACAGCGTCTTGCTCGTTTGGTAGGCATGGGCCGCGCTAAGGAGCTTATCTTTACATGTGATTCTATCGATGCTCAGGAAGCATACAGAATTGGTCTTGTAAACAAGGTTGTTGCTAAGGAAGAACTTATGCCTACTGCAAAGGCTATGGCAAAGAAGATCGCTTCAAAGGGTAGCTACGCAGTATCAATCGCAAAGGCTGCTATCAACAACGGATATGACATGGATATCAAAAACGCTGTTGAGATGGAGGCAAACCTCTTTGGTGTTACATGTTCTACACATGATAAGGCTGAAGGAATGGGCGCTTTCCTTGAGAGACGTGAGGCAAACCTTACAGACTTCTAATTAGGTTATGATGATGGCCGGCTGCAGATGCAGCCGGTTTTTTTGATGATGTCATATCCCCCCATAAATGATAAAATAAATGTCATGAAAACAATGAAGAGGTTTTTTACAAGAAATATGATAGTTGCATTATTTGCCGTAATTCTCGTGCTCCTTCTCCTGTCAAAGACAGGGGTGTTTGGAGGAAAGGATAGCAGGACCAAGGTGGCCTGTGTAGGGGATAGTTTGACATACGGCAGCGGAGTACTAAAAACAAGGGATACGGATTGCTATCCAGTTCGGCTCCAGTCTAGGCTTGGCACCAGCCACGAGGTTTTAAATTTTGGCCTGAGAAATGCCTGCGCATCAAAGACAGGGGACCTGCCTTATGTCTCCTCTGAAGAATACAAGGCAAGCCTGGAGTCCAATCCAGATATGGTATTATTGATGCTGGGCACCAACGATGCTAAAGTCCACAATTGGGATCCAGAGGCATACGAGACTGGCCTTAAAGAACTAGTGCAGACCTATCAAGGCCTAGATACAAAGCCCACTGTTTACATTTTGCGCAGCCCTTATTGCTTTGCCAAGGAGGGTGGAGCCATTGCAGAATATGATATTAGGCCTGATGTTGTGACAAATGAATTGGGACCTATAGTAGACAGGGTGGCAGCGGATACCGGGGCTAATGTAATTGATATGTATTCTTACACCTGTGGTGAGGAGGATA
The DNA here is from genome assembly GCA_024684955.1 of Pseudobutyrivibrio sp. GTDB lineage: Bacteria > Bacillota > Clostridia > Lachnospirales > Lachnospiraceae > Pseudobutyrivibrio. The sequence continues at coordinate 4,700 of JAIKWH010000059.1, read as the reverse complement.
TGTACACAGACGGCATCCACTTTAACAAGGATGGCTACGACTATTTGGCTAGCAAAATTTACCATGAGATAAGATAATATACAGGTTTTTGATTTTTTTATGACCCCTATTGACTTATGTGGCAATAGGGGTTATATTTTAATCAAACAAATGAACAAATGCTCATATGTAAATATATACGGAGGGACTTATCATGAAAAAGAAATACAATATTGATGTTGATTGCGCAAACTGCGCTAACAAAATGGAAGAGGCTGCCAAGCAGACTGCAGGAGTAAAGGATGCTACTGTAAATTTCATGACTCTTAAGATGGCTGTTGAGTTTGAAGATGGAGTAGATGTAGATGCAGTTATGGAAGAGGTCCTCAAAAATTGCAAAAAGGTAGAAAGCGATTGTGAGATATTTTTTTAGACTATCCGAGGTATAGATATGAATAAAAAACAAAAGAAAATGCTTTATAGAATACTAATTTCCGTGGCCCTAATGGCTATTCTTTTGATTTTGCCTTTGGAGGAGGGACCCCTTAGATTTTTCCTCTTTTTGATTCCTTATTTGGTATCTGGCTATGACATATTAAAAAAGGCCCTAAAGGGAATCAAAAACAAACAGGTATTTGACGAGAATTTTTTGATGGCAGTAGCCACTGTGGGCGCCTTTGCATTAGGCGAGTACCAGGAGGGCGTGGCGGTTATGGTTTTCTATCAGATTGGAGAATTATTCCAGTCCTACGCAGTTGGAAAGAGCCGCCGCAGCATTTCAGATTTGATGGATATCAGGCCTGATTTTGCCAATATATATGTTGATGGGAAACTGACAAGTGTAGACCCTGATGAGGTCCAGGTAGGCACTATTATTGTGGTTCAGCCCGGTGAGAAAATCCCGATTGATGGAGTGGTTGTAGAGGGTACATCTACCCTTGATACAGCAGCCCTGACAGGAGAGAGCGTGCCTCGCACAGCAAAAGTGGGAGAGGAAGTTATCTCTGGTTGCATCAATATCACCGGCCTTCTTTCAATTAAGACCACAAAAGAATTCGAGGAATCCACAGCATCAAAGATTTTGGATCTGGTGGAAAATGCTTCATCTAAAAAGTCAAAGCACGAGAATTTTATTTCCCGATTTGCCAGGATTTACACACCGGCAGTTTGCTACTCTGCCTTGGCACTGGCCCTTATTCCGCCCCTGTTCCTTCTTATAATAGGACAGGACCCAAGACCACTTACATGGATATACAGGGCCCTTACTTTTCTGGTTATCTCTTGCCCTTGTGCAATTGTTATCAGTATTCCCCTTACTTTCTTTGCAGGAATCGGTGGCAGCAGCCGCCAGGGGATTTTGGTAAAGGGCAGTAATTATTTGGAGAGACTGGCAGACGCCAAATATGTGGTAATGGACAAGACAGGTACACTGACACAGGGAGTTTTTGAGGTCACAAAGATTGCCCCTGTAAAGGGCAGCCAGGATGAACTATTGGCCCTGGCAACATCTGCGGAGGCATTCTCCAACCATCCTATTTCGAAATCTCTCAAATGCGCTTATGGTAAAGAGGTGGATAGGAGCCAGGTCAGTGATGTAAAAGAAATCCCAGGCCAGGGACTTGTTGCCAGTGTGGCTGGCAGAAATATTGCCTGCGGCAATTCTAAACTGATGGACAGTCTAGGAATCTCTTACCAGGACATTAGAGAGCCTGGCACCCTGGTGCATGTGGCAGAGTCTGGAGAATATTTAGGCTACATTCTCATTTCTGATAGGCTAAAAACTAACTCAAAGCAGGCTATTGCTGCTATGAAAAAGGCCGGTGTAAAGCGGAGTGTTATGCTGACAGGTGATGCAAAATCTGTGGCTGACCTGGTCGCATCAGAACTGGGAATCGATGCAGTCTACTCAGAGCTTTTGCCTGCTGATAAGGTGGAGAAAGTGGAAGAACTTTTGGCTTCAAAATCTGACAAAGATGAGTTAGTATTTGTAGGAGATGGCATAAATGATGCCCCTGTGCTCTCTAGAGCGGATATAGGTGTAGCAATGGGAGCCCTAGGGTCTGATGCGGCAATCGAGGCTGCTGATGTGGTCCTGATGGATGACGACCCTATGAAATTGCCTCTTGCAATTGCTATTTCTAGAAAGTGCATGAGAATTGTTAATGAAAATATCTACTTTGCAATTGGTATCAAGTTTGCTTGCTTGATTCTCGGCGCAGTGGGAATAGCAAATATGTGGTACGCCATATTTGCCGATGTTGGAGTAATGGTTATATGTGTACTCAACGCAATTCGCGCCTTAAAAATTAAGACAATATAATTAGCAAATATATTTAGAGGAGATGTCATGGGAAAACATGCTGAGTGCTGTGATGAGCAGTGCATACACCAAGAATTAGTTAGTAAGGTTTTGACAGATCTGCCAGATGAGGACACTCTTTATGACCTGGCAGAATTATTCAAAGTTTTTGGAGATAGTACCAGGGTGAGAATCCTATTTGCACTCTTTGAGTCAGAATTGTGCGTTTGTGACCTGTCTGAGGCCCTGGCTATGACCCAATCTGCCATATCTCACCAGTTACAACTGCTGAGGACCAACAAACTGGTAAAGAGCAGGAGAGAGGGCAAGCAGGTATATTACAGCCTGGCCGACGAGCATGTGGTTACTATCATCGCTCAAGGGTTGAATCATATTTTGGAATAAGACTCACATGCCCTTTTGGCTGATCATGGCCAAAGGGCATTTTTTCTATAAGGTCCTAAAAACACAGCATTTTTCCCTTGGAAAAAGTGGGATGGAGATTTGTTTGAAATTACAGATATTTTGTGTTAAATTCCAACAATTTAATTTGAGAAAACTTGTTGACAAAGCCTAGATTCTCATATATACTCTTCATTGTTCGCGAGAGATGAACGAAACATCAATCTTGTAAAACACTTCGGGGTGTGGCTCAGTTTGGCTAGAGCACCTGGTTTGGGACCAGGGGGTCGCAGGTTCGAATCCTGTCACCCCGACTTACATAGTTGATTTTCAAATCGATTATGTTCATAATATATGAGTATGCAGGTGTGGTTCAATGGTAGAACATCAGCCTTCCAAGCTGAATACGTGGGTTCGATTCCCATCACCTGCTTTTTATTTTCTCAGTTTTGTTTGTTTGCTTGTGTCAGTAGCTCAGCTGGATAGAGCAACGGCCTTCTAAGCCGTGGGTCGGGGGTTCGAATCCCTTCTGGCACATTACATTAGATTTTATCTGATGTGAGCACCGATTGGTGCAAATAAGTTGATATAAAAAACACTATGTTTTTTGTATATGGTGGGTGTGGCACAGCTGGTTAGCGCGTCGGATTGTGGTTCCGAAGGCCGAGGGTTCGAACCCCTCTACCCACCCTTTATTTACGGCTTTACTCACATTAACCTTGGGCTATCGCCAAGCGGTAAGGCACCAGATTTTGATTCTGGCATTCGCTGGTTCGAATCCAGCTAGCCCAGTTTTAAATCTGTGCTTTTTCTTTTAAGAGCAGAGTTTTTCAATTTAACATGGGGTTGTAGCTCAGTTGGTAGAGCACCTGACTTTTAATCAGGTTGTCGGGAGTTCGAGCCTCCTCAGCCTCAGCAAATGAAGACCTTGAAGCTTTTGCTTCAAGGTCTTTTTTCTATTATTTGAACTGGTGACAATTTGTCACTGGTTGAAACTGCAATATGTAAGTAAAATAGGATTTTAAGTAAATATATATACAGTGCAGCATAATTATGCTACAATAAAGTTAAATAAGGAGGTAGTTATTATGCCAACAATTATGCCTATACGAGATTTAAGAAATACAAGTGAAATATCAGAAATTGCACATAGACAAAAGGAGCCTATTTTTATCACTAAAAATGGATATAGTGATCTTGTGGTTATGAGTGCAGAATTGTACGAGAAGTTTGCAAGAGAAAATCGAATAGATCAGGCTATTTTTGAAGCAGAGCAGGAGTTTGCTGAAACAGGTAAGACAGTAGATGCAAAGGAAGCATTTGCAGAATTGGAGAAAAAGTATTTTGAATAAGTATACTGTGGAATTAATGCCAAGAGCGTATAGGGATATAGAAGAAATATATGCTTATATTGCTTATGAAAAGTTGTCTCCAGAAAATGCAAAAGGACAGATTGATAGAATAAAGGAAGCTATACTTGGACTCGATACATTGCCTGAATCTCATCAAGATAGGATTACCGGTAGATATGCAGGTAAAGGATATAAACAACTAATAGTTGATAATTATATTGCTATATTTAGAATTGATGAAGAAAAGATGAGAGTACTAGTGGTGACTGTGCAGTATCAAGGAAGAAATATTTAATAAATCTTGGTTTAACCTAAGGTTTAACTTAAAAATGCAGATGCTAAAAATTCCTTCCTTTTAGTATTTTGCGGGGCTATAAATCATTTCGAGCCTCCTCAGCCTCAGCAATGAAAGCCTTCAGACTTTTGTCTGGAAGCTTTTTTTAAGATTAAAATCCTGTTTGACGATTCAAAAGTAAGGACATATAATGTTAGATAGGACTAACTAGAGGGAGGCTAATCGAACCGAGTTTCCTTATTTTAGAATTGGAGGAAATAATATGAACCAAACAAATCCTATCCAAGAACCATTTTTGGAGATTTCAGAGCTTAAGAAGAGCTTTGGAACAGGAGAAGCCAGACAGGATGTGCTTCGGGGGATGAATTTTACT
>JAIKWH010000038.1 GCA_024684955.1 Pseudobutyrivibrio sp. | reverse complement strand
TGTAAACGCATATGCATCGCGGAAGGTAGTGCTGGAGGCATAGAATCATGGGTGAATTGATGACCCAAAGATGTGATTCCGGTATGGATGTGGGTTTGCGGGATACATTTCGCGGAAATGAGCTAAAATGGCCTGTTTCAGCGGGCTAGAAAATGGCATTCCGGTATCGCATTGGGTTTGTAAGGCTTGTTTCGCGGAAAAATGAAGCGCGAAGACCTGCAGACTATTTAATTCCGGTATTTAGGTCTTGCAAATGCATATGCGTCGCGGAATGGACATTTTAAGCCGGCACAAAAGTGGGGAAATAGGCCAATTCCGGTATTTAGGGTCTGTAAACGCATATGCATACCGGAAGGTAGTGCTGGAGGCATAGAATCATGGGTGATTTGATGACCCAAAGATGTGATTCCGGTATGGATGTGCGTTTGCGGGATACATTTCGCGGAAATGGGCTAAAATGGCCTGTTTCACTGTACTTGAAAATAGACTTCCGGTATCGCATTGGGTTTGTGAGGCTTGTTTCGCGGAAAAATGAAGCACGAAGACCAGCAGACTATTTAATTCCGGTATTTAGGGTCTGCAAATGCATGTGCGTCGCGGAATGGACATTTTAGGCCAGCATAGAAGAAGGAATATCAAAAACCAATGCTTTATCCACCAAAATCGACTATAATAGCATATAGGGAATTATTTCCTGATGAACTATTCAAAATTACAATAGTTAAAGGGGTATGACATGAATAAAGGTATGAAATGCTTTTTGGAGATTATAGGGGTGGCTATAATCACGGGGATTATTGCCATGTCTAGTCCGCTGAATCCTTATTTGGATTTGCCATTATCAGATTTGGAGAGGGAGATTTTGGACATAGCTCATTCTGTAAGGGAGGGTTACCTTGCATATGTAGAGTTGGATGGGCATTATGGTCCTGTGTTGTATGAGTTTTTTGGCTTGGGCTATTTGCTGACAGATACTCACATTATTCAATTTATAATGGAGACTGTAGTTATCTTTATTGGGGTCTACTTTATGTACCAGACCGCAAAACTCTATACAGTTGATATACTGGCTATGGTTACAGCAGGTGCTATTTCAATATTTGCCTGGGGTGAGGTTACAAATGCAGGTGCTGAGGAATTGACATTTATCCTCTTGGCTCTGACGGGCTATCATTTTGCTAGGCAGATGAAAGAGGGCTATTTACCACATTTGACCTATCGACTTGCTATTGATGCAGGATTGATTTTCTTCTTACAGCCAGGATACATTTTTATATGGATTGTTTTGATTGTATTTCTCGCTATCAAATTTAAACTGGAGGGATTGTCTGGAAAGAAATATGCGGGATATTATACAGGTATTCTAGAGGGCCTTTTAACAGTAGGGGTGCCAATGGGAATTTACCTTTTTTATTTCAAAAATCATCAGGCATTTTTATCAAAGGTAGTTTTATATAATTTTAATAACATGGGTAGTTTTGCTGATGGCCTAAAGGCTACAGTGGGTAGCCCATGGGCTATTTCAGTGTTTGTATTTTTGTTAGTGATTATCATCAAGGGATTGACTGGCAACAATGTGACAGACCTGTGCCTTTGGTTGGGATTTATCCTGGTGGCATGGGCAGTTATCGCATTGCAGGGTGACAATCTCTACACATACAAAGTAATGGCAAAGGCTCTTTATGTAGTGCCTGTGGCAAGTTTGCTTTCTTTTGTAGGAAAGCCACAGAAAGACACAGAAATTTTTGCTGAAGCCAAAGAGTAATTATGGAAAAGATCGCTATATTATTTGTTGCAGAAGATAATAGTAAATATGATTTTCAGTTGCCTGCAGAATTGCAGGTGACTTTTTGGAATGAAGAAATGCTGGAGTCAAAGGACCGCTTTGACTTAGTTATTCTCTGCAGAAATGTAGACGACAATGAGGCAGAGACCCTGATGAAAATAACCAGGGCCTACTGCCTTTTTTATGTGGACACCGTGGTCCTATCTGCCAGCAGCCGCCGCCTGGTAAAATCCAGGGTGGGAGAATCCATCCGGGAGGATAGACTAGAGACATTCCTATTAGAGGAGGCCAAAGACTACTTCTCAAAGAGTTACGGAGAAAAGATGAATCCTGTTAACGTGGGTGTGGCCCAGGGCTTTAGAGGCAGTGTCAAATTAAAGGGCGGCTATAGCGTAGATTTAGAGGGAAATTATGGCCATGATTTTAGACAGATTCTTTTTTGGAGGACAAACCTGCCCATTGAAAAGAATCAGGCCCTGGATTTTTGGCTGGAATATAAAAAGGACGAGAATGTAGATATCTGCTTGGAGATAAGGAAAATAAAGCAGGGGTCCCTGGCAGATTTTACCCGAGAATGGGTGTTCTCAAAAGATGATTTGCAGGATGAGGTCACCATCGAGAATGATGATGAGCCTGGCTACATTTTTATGTCTTTAAAGGCAAAGGGAAATGGAAAACTATCTCTTATTGCCTTTCACGACAGACAAAGCCACAGGGGAAAGGGGACCTTTCTGGTTGGGGGCCAGCGACATGTCACAAGGGAACGGGAGGAGATATTTTCTTATTTCGACCCAGGTGACTTAAAGCCACCTCTGGCAGTATATTTTTCCGGTTACAAAACCCAAGAAGGTTTTGAAGGATATAACATGATGCGAAAATTCGGCTGTCCATTTCTTCTCATTGCCGACCAAAGATTTGAGGGTGGTGGATTTTACATGGGAAGCCCAGATTACGAGAATACCATGGTTCGCATCATAGAAAAGCACATGAACAAATTGGGATTTTACCCTGATCAGGTGGTGCTGTCAGGGATATCAATGGGCAGCACAGGCACCCTTTACTACGGCTGCGATATCAAACCTAAGGCCTTGATTATGGGTAAACCTTTGGTTAACTTGGGGGATATAGCAAAGAATGAGAGGCTAAAGAGGCCAGGAGGATTTGCCACCTCCCTGGATCTTTTAAATAGGCATGCCGGGGGCATGGACCAGGATGCCATCCAAAACTTTAATGATAGGATGTGGGACAAGGTAAAAAAGACGGACTTTGGCCATACCAAACTGATTGTTTCATATATGTATGAGGACGACTATGATGGAACGGCTTACAAGAATCTTTTGATGGCCCTTAATTCTGCTGGCGTTCAGGTATATGGCAAGGGCTTGCACGGCAGACACAATGACAATACCCAGGGCGTTTCCGCCTGGTTTAAAAGCCAGTGGGAAAAAGTCCTGAGGGAAGATTTCAACAGAAGATAAATTATGAAGGATAAATTTTTTCCTAAAACTTTATTTCAAAAAACCATATATGCTATTGGGATAATGGCCTTGTATTTGGTGGGCAGGGAGATTCCCCTTTATGGGGTGGACCTGGCTGCCTACGACGCATTCCGGGATCACAATCAGGATTTGATTATGCAGACTATCGGTGGGGACAGGTATAAGACATCCCTCTTTGCCCTGGGTATTTCTCCCTTTATGTTTTCAATGCTTTTTGTCCAGGTTTTTGTATCTATCAAAAATGCTGACAGCAAAAACAAGACATCGCCAAAGAAAATCACCCAGGCCACCCTGTTGCTCATGCTGGTTTGGTCCATTCTCCAGGCTTTCTTTACAGTTTCATCCACCATCTATATTTACGATGGGGGCATACAACTTTTGATTGCCCAAATTATTAGCGGCATGGAGATGGTGACAGGTGCCTTTGTGATTCTCTACCTGGCCACCAGAAATGGAAAATATGGGGTGGGAGGACAGACCATCCTCATCCTGGTAAACATCCTGGATTCTGTGGTAAACACAGTGAGATACGCTGAGATGCCAGAGTTAGAAATTATAGGAGCACTGGGGATTCTTGCCATGGTATTTACCATTATTTTCGAGAATTCTGAATACAGGATTCCTATGCAGAGAATCTCTATACACAACATATATTCAGACAAAAACTACATCCCAATCAAGTTAAATCCCATAGGCATGATGCCGGTTATGTTTGCATCGGCGGCCTTTATGATTCCTATGTATGTGCTACAGGCTCTTAGCATGCTGATGCCAAATGACAAGAATGTCCATTGGGCTCTGGAGAATATGAACACCACAAAACCATTGGGAGCAATTACCTATGTGGTAATACTTTATATAATCACTTTGATTTTCTCCTATGTTTTTATTAGCCCAAAGAATCTGGCAGAGAACATGCAAAAATCTGGTGACAGTATCATGGGACTTAAAGCGGGTCGAAAGACCAAGCGCTTTATAGGATTTAGACTAAACATCATTGCGTTATTCTCGGCAACATTTTTTGCCCTATTCATTGGTCTGCCATTTTATTTGCAGATTGAGGGGCTTGTGTCTGCAGAGATTATGAGCCTGCCATCGGTGCTTATAGCCCTGGCTAGTATCAACTGCAATCTCTACAGGGAGACTGTGGCCGTAAAAGATTATGACGCCTACAATGTGGCGATTTTTTAGAGGTAGACATGTTATATTTTTTGCCTGCATGGTACGAGAAAAATTCATACAGGGAATTGGAGCAAGCCTGGCATACCAGGAGAATGCATACAGAGTTTGATGACACAGTAAAGCAGGTCCAGTTATTCAACAGAAATAAACTGATGGACTACAAGATTCTCCTGCTTTCTTACACACCAAACTTTAGACATTTCCTACACAGACAGGGGGTATTCCATGCCCCTTACTGGTCATGCTTTGACTGCATACAGCAGGTGAAGAGAAAGAGCATCCAGGTTTTTTCTTTCCACAACCTCAGCTGGCCGGAGGACATAGAGTTTGTCTACACCCCATTTGTGGTATGTGCCTTTTTAAAGGGGGAAAAGTATGCCCAGATAGAGTTTGGAGAGGCAGGCAATCCTATTGCTATAGACATGTACGAAAAGGGAGAAGTCAGCAGGCGAAACATCTATGACGACAGAGGTTTTGTGTCATCTACAGCAGTCTTTAGCCAGGGGCAGTTAGAATATACAGATTACCTGACCGAAAAGGGAATTAGAAAGTTTAGACATTTTGCAGCAGATGGCCATGTGGAGATTAATCCAAAGTCAGATAGTTTTTATATTTTTGATGAGGAGAATATATACGAGAGAAAGTTTTTAAAGCAAAACTATGACCACATTGAAGAAATGCTTTTGGAAGTCTTTATGGCCAATATGGAAAAAGATTCTGCAGACAGCATTTACTGCGTGGCTATGCATAGGTTAAACGTGGGTCTGGTTCGCAGCCTAATTGATTCAAAGAGGGTTATCATGTCCTTTTATGGTGAGAGGCACAGGATGAAAGACAATATGGATTCTGCTGATTTGGTGAAAAAGGCCAGGTATCTCATTACAGATTCTGAGGCTACATCCAGATATTTGCAGCGAGAAGTTGGGCAGGATTTTGACAATTTAACGGACCTTACCCCTTATGATTCCAGGGTTGATTTTGGTATCAGCCAGCAACTTACTGTGCAAAACATTTTGGTGCCAGTAGATGACTTGCCAGATGACAGATTTAGTGATTTGATAGCATACCTGGCTATGTATCTTTCTATCAATGAACTTGCCATGGTTCACCTTTTTACAAGAAATGCCAGTTTTAATTTGCCAGATATGCTGCTGGAAAAGGTGGCAAACATTCTGGAGGAAAAGGGAATGGATAGGCGGATGGCCATAGCTGAGACCAAGGATAGGACAGCCGAGAATGACGTGGATGCAGAGCAGGAACAAGAGGCAGAGGAAGTTCCCATGAGATTTTTTGTAGACCAGTGTGTAGACGAACTGGCAGTATCAAGATGTATGAGAGAGCAGAGAATAATGGTGGATATGCGACACAATCCTGACCTCTTTTTGCAGATAAATTGCATTAGTGCTGGTATCCCTCAGGTGGTCCGCAGAGAGACCAACTATGTAAAGGATGGCAAAAACGGAATTATTACCAGGGACATTTCTTATGTGCCGGCGGCAGTAGAATATTTCTTGGATTCTCTTAACAACTGGAATCAGGCCAAGATATATTCCTACGAGTTAGGACAGGAGTTTACCACCAAAAAAATTGTGGAGAAATGGAAGAAAGTGCTTGAGGCGGTGGAAAAGTAATGGAGAGAGGCAATTGGACAGTCTATTGGACTGAATATAGTCAGGGTACATATTTATATGGTTCCACTGTGGAATTTTTGGACAAGCACCGGGTGCATTTTAAAAATCCTCTTATGCCTCCAGGCACAGTGATTAAAGAGTGGTTTAGCCACACCAACTACCAATCATCCAGAATTGAACCTTCTCTTCCTATTATAGATGGGGAGAGCAAGTATAGGATTACTGTGGATGTGGACACGTTAGGTGGCAAGGGATGCTTAATTAAGTTGGTCTTTTTGGATAAGTACGGCCGTGAGGCTGGAGATTTGGCAGTGAGAGAAAAGACCATGGATTTTAAATGTCCCCTAAAGACATTTTCTTATAAGATGCAACTTATTAACGGAGGAATGGCGGAATTTACCTACAATTCTGTAACCATCCAAGAGATAGAGTAGAATGCAAAAGACCAGACGAGAAGTAAAAAAACTGAAAAAGATTTTGCAGAAGGTAAAGAGACTAGGCCCAGCATTTGAGGCCCTTTCTGACCAGGAGTTGTCAGCAAAGACTGTGGAGTTTCGCCAGAGGAATGAAAAGGGAGAATCCCTAAATTCTCTTTTACCAGAAGCTTTTGCGGCAATGTGCGAGGCGGATAAGAGAGTCCTGGGCATGTTTCCTTTTGATGTGCAGATTATGGCGGGCATTGCTATGCACCTGGGGTATCTGGCAGAGATGAATACGGGAGAGGGCAAGACTCTTACAGCCACACTGCCTATGTATCTAAATGGGCTGACAAAAAAGGGGGCAATTCTCGTTACTAATAATGAGTATCTGGCTCTCCGTGATTCTCAGGAGATGGGACCGGCCTATGAGTTTATGGGACTGAGCATTGCAGCAGGTGTAAAGCGTGACGAGGATGACAAATTTGGCAACGACGAAAAAAAGGAGATATACGCCAAAGACATTGTCTACACCACCCACTCAGCCCTGGGCTTTGACTATTTGATAAACAATCTGGTGAAATCTGCAGATGAGCGATTCATGAGAGAATTCAATTTCATTATTATAGATGAGGCTGACTCGGTACTTTTGGATTCGGCCTCAACGCCACTGGTTATTTCCGGTGCCCCTCGTGTCCAGTCAAACCTCTATGACCTAGCGGACTTTTTTGTCAGGACATTGCAAAAGGATGTGGACTATGAGGTGGAGGAAAAGCAGGTTTGGTTTACAGAAAAGGGCCTGGACTATGCAGAGGAGTATTTTGGTGTAAGCAATATTTTTGCCCCTAAACACTTTGAGATATACAGGCATTTAATCCTGGCCTTGCGTGCCCACAAGATTATTGAGAAGGGCACAGAGTATATGATTGCGGATAATGGGGAGGTGGCCCTGATTGATGCCGCATCGGGACGTATGCTAAAGGGAGTAAAGTTGCGTGGTGGTCAGCACCAGGCAATTGAGTGCAAGGAAAACCTAAAGATTACTCAGGAAAACCGTTCTATGGCTTCCATTACATATCAGAATTTCTTTAGCCTATTCCCAAAGATGGCAGGAATGAGCGGTACAATTTATGATGCCAAGGATGAACTCTACAATGTATACGGCAAAAAGGTAGTGGTTATTCCTACCAACAATCCAATACAGAGGGTGGATTGTCAGGACTGGTACTTTACTGACAGCAAAAAGCAATTTGAGGCTGCCATTAAATTGGCTCTTAAAAAGCATGAGAGTGGTCAACCTGTTCTCATTGTTACAACAATGATTTCTGACACTGAGATTCTCTCGGCGCTGCTTACAAAAGAGGGAGTGGCTCATTCTGTTTTAAATGCCAACAATGCCTTTTGGGAGGCTGAGATAATAAAGGAGGCCGGACAGATTGGGGCCATGACTGTGGCTACATCTATGGCGGGTCGAGGCACAGATATCAAGTTGGGGCCTGGTGTTAAAAAACTAGGAGGACTGGCTGTTATAGGTGTGGGCCGAATGCTTAATGTGCGAGATGAGAGGCAGGCCAGGGGCAGGGCAGGACGCCAGGGCGACCCAGGCTACAGCCGTTTCATAGTGTCCCTGGAGGATGACATTGTGGAGAAGGCCTTTGACACAGAGAAATTGCAAAAATACATAGATGGCAAAAAGAGAATCAGTGAGAGAAAAATAAAGTCCATAGTAAATGGTGCCCAGAGAATCAACGAGGAATTAGGCGAGGCCAACAGGAAGAGTGCGGGAGATTATGACCTAGTTCTCCAGTTGGAGCGCAAGCTGATGTATGACACCAGGAATGAACTTTTGGATGGTGGCACAATCGCAAAAGACAAGCTGATGGAGATTGCGGAAGAAAACGCAGACTTATTTATAAGAAGCAACAAGAAATTGACCCGGTCGAAATTGAACCGCTACCTGCTTGACAATGTTTCCTATAGAATGGAAAAGTCTTCGGCGGGCCTTGATTTAAAAAAGAAGAAAAAGGTAAAGGCATACATTCTTTCTCGAGTGTCAGCCTCATACGATGAAAAGAGGAGGGATTTGAATTCTGACCGGGCCATGGACGATTTTGTCAGGGTGGCCTCCCTTTCTGCCATAGATGATGCCTGGGTGGAGCAGGTGGATTATTTGCAGCAGCTGCAGCCGGCAGTGTCGGGCAGGTCCGCAGCCCAGAGGAACCCAATCTATGAATACCAGGCAGAGGCCTTGGAATCCTTTAGAAAGATGGAGAGGGATATCAAGAAAAATATGCTGAGAAACATATTATTATCTGAAGTTTCCCTGGATGAAAAAAACAAGTTGAGAATTATACTTCCTTAATACAAAGGGAGTGGTTCTCAACTTGTTTTATTTATAACTCCCGCAGCTGAAAACCCATCAAGCTTTAGCTTGTGGGATGAAAGCTGATGGACTCAACTCAGCCTCGCCCAAGCGGGGCTGTTATTGCAATACAAACAATTGTTTGGTATAATTGATATATGAATAAAGGCATT
>JAIKWH010000027.1 GCA_024684955.1 Pseudobutyrivibrio sp. | reverse complement strand
TCAGTCACACATTTTTTTGAATTGTAAAACCAGTTAAAAGACAGGTATGTGATGCTCCCTAGGGGCAATAAGAAAAACTTGAATTTTCCTGCAATTGTCAGGAAAACTTGGGGCCCAGACCCTTGGAGAGGTCTTTTAGTCTTAGATTTGCTGTGGGGCCGGCGGGCGGGGTTAAAAAGCCAGGCCCTGGGGCCCGGCTTTTGGGGTTCTATTTACATGTACTGGCTTACGTTGCTGGCGTCCACAGGTACAAATGGGACCCAGATGTAGCGCAGGTCTTCGGTGGCGCCTTCCACTTCTTTGATGGAGCCCCCTTTGCCAAGGACTATGCAGGCTTCTACGGCCTTTGCACCTTGGCCGGCTGCATCTTGGAGGACAGTCATGAACATGTCTCCTGCAGATACGGCGGCACATCCGTCGGCTGTGGCATCAACGCCGGCCACTAGCTTGTCGCTTGTGCTGTATCCGTTGGCTTTGAGCCATTTGATTGCTCCAAGGGCCATGGTGTCGTTGTTGCAGAATATGGCGTCAAAGTTTTGGCCAGTCATTTTAAAGACGTTGAGTTTTTCGTAGGCCTCTGTGTCTGTCCAGTTTGCAAAATCCATAAAGACTATGTTGGCGTCTACTCCGTTGTCACGGAAGAAATATTTTACTGCGTTGGTGCGGCCCATGGCGCCTGTGTGGCCTTTGGCACCTTCTAGGATAATGATGTCAAGGGCGGCTGGCTGGCCTAGTTTTTCCCAGACATATTGGGCCTGGAATTTGCCGGCATCCTGTTCGTAGGAGCCAACGCAGACGTACTTGTCTTCCTTGAGGTAGTCTACCTTTGGCTCGTTGTTTACGTAGATTACCGGTAGGTCTCCTGCTGCAATTTCAATCTGTAAGGCGGTGGATGTATCCACCAGTCGGCAGATGATTGCATCATATTTTCCACTGTCGGCTGCAGCCTTAATCATTTCAGCCTGAGCATCTGTATCGTTGCCACAGCACTCTGTGGTAAGGTTGGCTCCTGATGAATTGGCAGCCTCCTCGATGCCAGCCAAAAGGCTGGCACGGTATGTATCGTCATTGTCAGGCACTGAGTAATATATGTTTACTCCGCCGCCTGATACCTTTGATCCTCCTGATGAGCTGGCGCTTCCACAAGCAGTTAGTGATGCTATCACCGATACTATGGTAAGTGCAACCCCAATTAGTTTCTTTACATTCTTCTTCATTCTGGTGCACCTCCTATATCTTGAACTGCTGAACATAATTTGTAAGGGTATCGGATGTAGATGCCAACTCGTGAGAATTGTCTGCCACATCCTGGCTGCTCTTTGTAATATTGTTGGCCTGTTCAACCATATGGTGGCTGGTCTCAAGAATTTCGTCTGCGCTGGCAGCCTGTTCTTGGGAAATTGCAGCGACATTGCTGGCAACATCGTCAACCTTTTGCACACCCTGAATCATGAGGAGGATTAGGTCGTTGGATTTTTCAATGTTCTGGTAAATCTTGTCGAAGGTAGTCACAGCATCTGTAATCAACTGTGTGTTTTCCTCCAGGTTTGCTGCACTGCGCTGGGCCTGTTCTACGGCAGATGAAATAGCCGCTCCAACGTCCTCAATCAGCCTTTCAATATTCTCAGCGCTGGCAGATGAATTTTGTGCCAGTTTGCCAATTTCGCTGGCAACAACTGCAAATCCCTTTCCTGCCTCTCCGGCTCTGGCAGCCTCAATAGAAGCATTGAGGGAAAGTAGGTTGGTCTCCTCTGCTATCTCTGCAATGAGTCCAACAATATTTGTAATTTCGTCTGAAGCCTTGCCTACCTTGTCGATAGAAGAAACCAGTTCGTCGTTGGACTGTTTGATATCAGTCATGGCCAGGGCAAGTTTTTCCATATCCTCTCGACCCTGTTTACTGATTTCTACAGTTTCCTTCATGCTAGCGTCAGCCTGGTTAGAATTCTCTCTGGTGTCAGAAACAACCATAGCCAGGGTTGTGGCGTTCTCAGCAATTTCATTAACTGCCACAGCCAATTGGTCTACAGTGTTATTAAGGCTTTGCATTGCATCAGCCTGAGATCTGGATGCATCGTACATTTCCTTGGAAACCCTATCAGAGTTGTCCGATTCCTCTTTCAGTTTCTCTGACTCCTCATTGATAGTGGATAGCATCTGCCTCATGGACTCTAGGAATTCTCCCACCTTGCTACCCATGACACCAATCTCATCATTGGACTCCTGAGATACCTGAATAGTAAAGTCTCCTGCAGACATGTCGGCGATATTTTGGGTAATTCCAGTAAGTGGAGATATAACCCTTGTTACCACATAATTTATAAGTAGAACAATAACAATTATTGTAAGAATTCCAATAATCGTCAGGATATTGGCCACCTTGTATACGTCTGCCAGAATAATTTCATCTGGAATGTAGGATACAAGTACCCAGTCTGTTCCAGTGATTTCTCTAAAGGCTACTTCGTAACCTTTGATTTCTCCAGTAGAGTAATCTCGTACAGACAGTCTTGAAGCAATGGCTGCCATAAGAGGATTGCTGTCTGTAGTCTCCAGAGTGGTTGAAACCCTGCTTGGATCTCTGTGGGCTAAAATTGTATTGTCAGCGGCATCAACCAGGAATGATGCTGCATCATCCATCTTTACACCGGAGTTTACAATGATTGTAATCTGGTCAAGACTAAGGTCTGCAGCAATTACCTTTAATTCTCCGCTGCCATCATTTAATATGCCCGATGCAGAAATAACCTCTGCCCCATTCTCGTCCTTATACGAGGCACCATATTTCATGTTTACACTGGTCAGACCCTGCTTGTACCAGGTCTCGGCTTTTGCATCGCTAACCTTTTTCTGAGACCCCGACGCCTTAAATATCCTACCGGAATTTGTAGCCACATATGGTCCGTCCGGGCAATATGAACTATAGCCATAATAAGCATCCAGCATTGCCTGCAGCACAACATCGTCTGGTTTTGCTGTCTCTATCATTTGCTTTACTGCAGAGAAATACTCCATATTCTCATCCAACCAAGCCTCAATGTTGTCCCCCTGGTTTGAAATAGAAGAATCCAACTGGGCCGTTGCCATGGCGGTCATGTTCCGTCTGGTCAAAGAAGTCGAAATGGTAACTAAGAGTAGCACCATCACAACTACCACCGGAACCAGATAAAAAATAAGTTTATTCTTTATCTTCTTGTATTTCTTTTTTTTGCCATCAATTGCCATGAGTATCTCCTTTACAAGTTATTTCCTAAGTCTCAGAGTCTCATACTTTGCTCTGGTTCTAACACAATTTTTTAGGTCTTGTAATCTAGCATCAATGCTTCCATCCGGTATCACAACGTCAATGGAAGAAGCCATATTATCTATCATCAGATCATCAAAATCTCCCTCCGGTGTTGCTATCAGCAATTTATATTTCTCATCAAAGTCGTCTGTATCTAGGAAAGCCAATAATACAGGGCTGATTTCATTCTCGTTTTCTATCATCATTCTTCCTCCAAGTAATATATTTGGGTCCTCGCCCTTTACACAAATTATAGCAAATGCCTTTTTTGCAATAAATAACGCAGAAAAAAATTCATCAATTCTTCATATATTAAGCCTCTCGTGTGAATTTTCAATATTCTCCAAACTCCCCACCCCGGCAAGCCCCACAACAGATCTCAGCCTAAAAGCCCCCTCCAAAGGGCTGGGCCCCAAGTTTTCCTGACAATTGCAGGAAAATTCAAGTTTTTCTTATTGCCCCAGACTCGCATCCTTATTGATACCTGTCTTTTAAATTCTTTACAATTCTTCAAAAAAGTGTGTCTGACACAGACACTCTAAGTTTTTTTATCTTGCAGGTCCTTTAGGGATAGTTGCTTTACCTCTCCGTTCAATAAGAAATGCGACAAAGTAAATTTGTGGGACCCAGGCGCCGCACTTTATGCGACGTCCTGTCACTGTCGTGCTCTCGCCGACGTCCTGTCGGCTCACGCCTGCCTCCTCACAAATTCCCTTTTGCATTTCTAATTTCACTGCGAATCATAAAGCAACTATCTCCTAAAGCCCCCTGCAAGATATGAATTAAGTTTATAAGTGTCTGTTTCAGTCACACATTTTTTTGAATTGTAAAACCAGTTAAAAGACAGGTATGTGATGCTCCCTAGGGGCAATAAGAAAAACTTGAATTTTCCTGCAATTGTCAGGAAAACTTGGGGCCCAGACCCTTGGAGAGGTCTTTTAGTC
>JAIKWH010000084.1 GCA_024684955.1 Pseudobutyrivibrio sp. | reverse complement strand
CTCCTTGATTTTACTGACAGACCAAGAGATATAGCAGACCCATGGTATACAAGAAAATTTGATGTATGTTACCAGGATGTTATGCTGGGATGTCAGGGCCTGCTAAAACATTTGGGATATTAAAGTGGTAAATCTCTTTTGCATAAGAGGGTCCAGACCACTTCATGCCTTTCGTTGACTATTTTTTACAAGGGTATAAATGTAATTTTTTTTGAGATATCTCTGGGGGATAATATAGTGTAAAATATTCATAAATGAGTATTAAAAAACCTATACCGGAATGCAGTGATGGAAGCATGGATTCATAGGTGATTTGATGACCTAAAGATATGATTCCGGTATGGATATGCATTTGTGAGGGGTGTTTCGCGGAAATGGACTAAATTGGCCTGTTTCAGTGGGCTTGAAAAATGGATTCCGGTATCGCATTGGGTTTGTGAGGTCTGTTTCGCGGAAAAATGGAGCGCGGTGACCTCCGGACTATTTAATTCCGGTATTTAGGGTCCGCCAATGCACATGCGTCGCGGAATGGACATTTTGGGCTGGCTCAGAAGTAAGAGAATAGGCCAATTCCGGTATTTGCATGCTACAAATGCATATCCATACCGGAATGCAATAAATCGAGCCATCAAATCTGGCCATTTCAGCAAGTAAGAGTCACCATTCCGGTATTCAGGGCTTGCCAATGCATATGCGTCGCGGAATGGCTAATTTGGGCTGGCGTGGAACTAAGAAAATATATTAGAACTAAAGGAGGTCTGACATGTTAAATCCTAGAAAAGCAGTAATTGTAGGACTTGGAAATGTAGGTGCGTCAATTGCCTTTAATTTGATGCAGAAAAATCTTTACAGCGAACTGGTACTTATTGATTACAACAAGGATAAGGCAGAGGGTGAAGCAATGGACCTTTCTGACGGCTTGCCATATGTGGGTTCTATGGATATACATGCCGGTGATTATTCTGAGGTAGGGGATGCGGCTATCATAATCATCACTGCCGGTGCAGCTCAAAAGCCCGGGGAGACCCGCCTTGACTTGGTAAAAAAGAATACAAGCATTATGAGATCTTGCATTGAGGAGATAAAAAAGACAGATTTTGAAGGTATTCTCCTTATAGTTGCAAATCCTGTGGACATTCTCACCCATGAGGCAAGACTTATCTCAGGATATCCTGAGTCAAGGGTTATTGGCAGCGGTACTGTTCTCGATACAGCCCGTCTTAAAGATGAGATTTCCAGACATCTTTCTGTAGATTCCAGAAACGTGCATACCATGATTGTTGGCGAGCATGGAGATAGCGAGGTGCCTCTTTGGTCCATTACAAATATTGCAGGGGTAGCCTTAAACGAGTTCTGCGAAATTCGAGGACATCATGGAGACCATCAGGCTGCCATGAATAAACTCTACGAATCAGTTAGGGACAGCGCTTACAAGATTATTGAGAAGAAGGGCGCTACCTACTACGGAGTGGCCATGGCTGTAGGACGTATTGCAGAGTGCATCGTAAAGGATCAGCATTCAGTCCTTCCTGTTTCTGTTGCCTTGCACGGAGAATATGGATTAGAGGATGTCTATCTCTCAGTTCCTGCAGTCCTTGGGGCCAACGGAGTAGAGAATATCCTTACCATAAAACTATCTGACGAGGAACTGGAAAAGATTCAAGCAAGCGGCAAAGCATTAAAAAAGATTATAGACGAAATTGATTAATTGATAGTTTCCGCACTTGTTTATATACCTGCTTATTTGTTAAAATAAGCAGGCATTTTTTGTGAGGGAAAAATTATGAGTATTTTAAACGTAGAACATTTATCCCACGGCTTTGGTGACAGGGCGATTTTTGAGGACGTGTCATTTAGGCTATTAAAGGGAGAGCATATTGGACTTGTTGGAGCCAACGGCGAAGGCAAGTCTACTTTTATGAATATTATCACTGGTAAGCTCCAGCCTGATGAGGGCAAGGTAGAATGGTCAAAAAAGGTTAGGGTTGGTTATTTAGATCAGCACACTGTCCTGGAAAAGGGAATGACTATTGGAGATGTGCTTCATTCTGCCTTTGACTTCCTGTATGAAATGGAGCAGGAGATGAATGACATCTATGCTGGCCTGGGTGAGGTCACAGATGATGATGAAATGAATAAGATGATGGAGGAGGCAGGCACCATTGCTGACCTCCTCACTATGCATGACTTTTATATGATAGATTCCAAGGTGGAGGAAGTAGCAAGAGCCCTGGGTGTCCTAGATTTGGGGCTGGATAGGGATGTGACAGAATTGTCGGGAGGCCAGCGTACAAAGGTCCTTATGGCAAAACTATTACTTGAAAAGCCGGATATTTTACTTTTGGACGAGCCTACAAACTATCTTGATGTGGAGCATATAGAATGGCTAAAGCGTTATCTCAATGATTATGAGAATGCCTTTATTCTTATTTCTCATGATGTGCCATTTTTAAATTCGGTAATCAATCTGATTTATCACATGGACAACAAAAAATTGGAGCGATATGTGGGAGACTATGACAAGTTCCAAGAGGTCTATGCCATGAGACAGTCTCAGTTGCAGGCAGCCTACAATAAGCAGCAAAAAGAGATTGCAGAATTAAAGGATTTTGTTGCTAGAAATAAGGCAAATGTAGCCACTAGGAATATGGCTATGTCTCGTCAGAAAAAATTGGACAAGATGGATGTCATAGAACTTGCATCTGAAAAGCCAAAGCCTGAGTTTTATTTTAAGGAGGCT
>JAIKWH010000052.1 GCA_024684955.1 Pseudobutyrivibrio sp. | reverse complement strand
TTTTCATTTCTTTATTCTTAAGCAAATTATATATCCCATTCTGCCCCAAATATATAATCACATTTGCAATTTACATATATCTATTTTGCCAAAATAGAAAAATAGATATAATATTAATAAAAAGGATGCAAAGGAGCTTTTCCCATGGGCAGAAAATCAATAAAAGAAGATAAAAATATCTATTTCAAAACCCGAGAGGAACTTGGGTTGACCAGGAGTCAAGCCAGTGAATTAATCGGCACCATAACAGAAAGCCGCCTGGAAAAATTAGAAACTGGAAAGACAACCATTTATCCGGAGGATGTGGTAGACCTGGCCAGAGCTTATAAAAAGCCTGAGTTATGCAACTACTACTGTTCTCACCAATGTAAAATCGGCAAGGACTCAGTCCCAGAGGTAAAGAATTCTTCCCTCTCAGAAATTGTCCTTGGAATGCTGGCATCTCTTAATTCTCTAGAACGCCAAAAAGAGCGGTTCGTAGAGATTACAGCAGATGGAGTTATCTCGGATGATGAGATGAATGATTTTCTAAACATACAAAAACAACTTGAGCAAATCAGCATGAATGTAGATTCACTCAAGTTGTGGGTTGCTAATCAAATAAACCTGCAAATTGATTAAAGCAAATCTTGTCTAACAAAGTTTGTAGAAACATGTTCTTCTTTCTCTGGTAAACCATATTTTTCCTTGCCAAGAGCAATACTTTTCATGAGAAAGGCCATGTTTCTAGCCAATGTTCTCATGTTGTAAAGACCCTCTTTATCTCCTTCAGCCTCGCCAGGAGTTCGACCGTGGACACTATTCCAATATCTGCTGGATGCCACCGGCATTCCACTGATAGTAAAGTACTTGTTTAACTCATCAAAGGTAGCAGATAATCCCCCACGTCTTGCCACAACAACGCTGGCTCCCACCTTCATTGTCTTGTCAAAGCCGCTGCTATAGAAAAGCCTATCCAAACAAGCAACAAGGGTTGCATTTGCAGAGGCATAATAGACAGGAGAAGCTAAAACCAGGCCATCTGCTTCCTTAAACTTTTCTGCAATTTCATTGACTTCATCATCAAATACACACCTGCCAATTTCGCCGCATTGGCCACAAGCAATACAGCCTCTAATAACCTTTGTACCGATTTGAACTATCTCAACATCAATACCCTCTTTTTGAAATTCCTTCTCCATCTCATGAAGGGCAATATATGTATTGCCTTGTGCATGTGGAGAACCATTAATCATTAATACTTTCATGTTGACTCCCTTTAATAAAAAATAGTACTACTCATAAAATTCTTATAATCTTGCCAATATATTATATATGATATGCTTTATATTTTTAAGTCAATAATAAGGTGCCTTTTCGGGAGAATAATGAGACCTAACAGAAAACAAAATATCTCATAATAAAAAATGCCAGGCACATCCCCTGTACCTGGCATTAATATGTATTTGATCTTTAGGAATAATTAACCTTTTACTGCTCCAGACAAACCTTCTACATAGAATCTTTGCAGGGCAACAAAGAGAATTACGATTGGTATAGAAACCAATACGGCTCCGGCTGCAAACTGTGTGTAGTAGTTGTTGATTCGTCTAAAGTCTGTCATCCATTTCAGTCCGATAGCTACTGTGTAGGAGTTTTGTTTGTCTCCTAAGAGCATACTTGGGAAAATGTAGTCTCCCCAAGGGCCGATGAATGATGTAAGTACTGTATAAATTATGATTGGCTTTGAAAGAGGTATTGTTACTCTTGTAAAAATCTGGAATCTAGTAGCGCCATCAATAATGGCTGCTTCATCAAGAGACCTTGGGATAGTATCCAAAAATCCCTTGCAGATATAATATCCCATTGCGGCTCCAGCCACGTTTACAACAATCAGAGCTCCAAGGCTTTGGGAAAGGCCTGCTCCCTTTAAAATGTTGTAAACTGCAATCATTGACATGAAGCCTGGGAACATTCCAATTATAAGCATTACCCTCATGAGGGATCCTCTCCAGGAGAACCTAACTCGGCTCAATACGTATGATGTCATAAGGACAATCATGGAGGAAATGATACATGAGCAAATTGCAACTATAAAGGTGTTAAACCACCATTTTCCAAATGGGATAACGGAAGTTTTTGAAAACAGCGCCTTGTAGTTGTCCAGGGTAAAGCCCCTTGGAATGAAATAGCCTACATAGTATCCGCTCTCTGCTCTTAAGGAGGTTAACACAATCCAAAGGATTGGGAAGAGCCATATTATAGAAAGCCATGTTAAAACTATGTAGCCAGTAGAAATTTTGCAAAGTTTCATGGTAAATGTAAGGGCAACATAGGCCATTACAAGTCCAAGCCAATAGCCAATTCCGAAATCTTTAACCATAAATCCGGCATCAAAAATACCAGCCTTGTCTAAAATAGACTTTGACCCAAATAGCAAAACAGAATAGGAACCTGCAGAAATAACATCTAAGACAAGAGCCATTCTTGCAATGGATTTGATTGGTCTAACCATCACTAAAACCTTTATAACAAGGGAGCAGATAACTCCTGCTATATAAAGGCCTGCCATTGTTTTTGCAAAGTCGTTTAGACTAAAAAGGGTAAAAATTCGGATGCTATTCTCCCCCACACTGGCGTAGGGAAGAATTATTGAAACGACACAAAGGAGAGTAAATAATAGTGCCGGCATCCTATATTTAATCAATAAATGAGTATTTGTCTGTTTCATTATGAGAATCCCTCCTCATTCTTTACTGCACCTGATCTAGAGTAGGAAATCAATGAGAATACCGCTGAAATTACGAATATAACAATTCCTATTGTTGCTGCCAGGTTGTAATCTTTGTTGGTAGTTGTCAACTTGTACAACCAGGTAACAAGCAGATCAGTCTTGCCTGCTCCCTTGTAGTAATTGAGGGACAGAGGTGCGCCTTCTGTAAGGAAGAATATAACTCCAAAGTTGTTAAAGTTTGCAATCAACTGTGTAATCAAATATGGAGTTGTGACAAAGATCATGTATGGGAAGGTAATGTAAATAAAAGTCTTTACCTTGCCTGCTCCATCGATCTGAGCGCTCTCATATAATTCAGCAGGAATATTCATGAGAATTCCTGTAGTCATAAGCATTGTTGCAGGAATACCTATCCAAAGGTTAATTACAATAACCGATATCTTTGCCCATGTACCATTTGTAAGGAATGGAAGTGGCTGGGCTGTAAATCCCCACTGCTGCAGTAAAACATTTAATATTCCATTTTCACCTACCATGGTTCTGATAACCAAGAGAGAAATGAAGGCTGGAATAGCCATTGTCAGTACAAAAATCGTACGCCAGAATTTCTTGAATCTAATTCCCTTTGAGTTGATAAGTATAGCCAAAAAGATCCCAAGAAAATAACATGAAAATGTTGCTACGAATCCCCAGATAAGAGTCCAGGCCAAAATAGGCCAGAATGTAGCCGCCAATGCTCCTGTTGATGAAGCAAGGGCTTTAAAGTTTGCAAGTCCAACCCAGTCAAAAAGGTTTCCTGGTGGCTGGTGATTTGCATCATAGTTTGTAAACGCCATCAATATCATGTAGATAAGTGGTGTTACTGTAAAAATCAAAATTCCAAGAAGTGGTACTGTAAGGAATGCAATGTGAATATTCTGATTTGCAAGGCTCTTTATTTCAGCAAAGAAATTTGCTGGCTTCTTGCCTGACTTTACAGTTTTATATGCCTCATATCCACTTCTGACAGACAGGTACCAGCCCAATAGAAATACTGCGCTGACTACAATTGTCACTACTCCCCAAAGAAGGATAAGCATGGAGTTGTCTCCTGCTTCCATAACATAAATACCCTGGGTTTCATCAATAACCATTCCCTGCTGCTTTGTTCCCAAAGTTGTAAGTCCAGCCAGGTTATTTACTCCACTGCGAATCATGTAGAGAATATACATAACCTCAACGGCTAAAAACATAATTCCTTTAATTATCTGGCCATAGCAGATATTGCCAAGACCCATAATTAGGAATGACAGCCTGTTAAACAGGCTGCCCTCCTTGAAAACATTAACTAGGCCATTTTTATTTTTATTGTTAATTGTTTTCATAAATTTCCTCTATAACTTATTCTGCTGCAAGTTCTGAAAGTACGCTCTCAACCATTGTGTCAAGGCTTTCCTGAAGGTTGTCCTTTGTAACCTCACCATTTACCATGCCTGTTCCAAGAGCCTCTGCTGGTGTCCAGTAGTTGGCAATCTGTGAAATAGATGGCTGTGGTACTGCGTACTCTGTCTGCTGAATAAGAGCAACTGTTGCTGGATCAGACTTGATTGCCTCGTTGTCCTGCAGTGAAAGACATGTAGGAGTCTGACCATTGTTCTCATAGTGGAGAATCTGGTTCTCTTCGTTTGCGAAAAACTCAGCAAGCTGCTGTGCTGCAAGTGGCTCTGCTGTGTTTGACTTTACAGCGTAGCACTTGTAATCTGCGAAGTTTCTAAGCTGGCACTCCTTGCCATTAAGTGTGATTGTTGGAAGTGGAGCAGCTGCATATGAATCTCCAAGTGCTTCCTTGCAATCTGGTGAAGCCCATGTACCTGAGCAGAGTGCTGCAAGTTTGCCTTCCTTCATAAGGTTTCCAGCAAGTCCGTCCTGATCCTCTACGTACTTTGGATTTGCAAGAAGGTCAAGAAGGTAATTTCCTGCTGCTAGGCCATTTTCTGTATTCCATGTACAATCTGTAGCATCTGTTCCATCCTCACCAAAGAGTGTACATCCTGCTGCGTAGAAGAAGCTCTCGATGTACCATGAGTTATGAATTGTGAATGAGAAGTTGGCAACATCTGCGCCAAGATCCTTTGCCATCATTGTATCAAGTGACTTTACTTCATCCTCTGTGTAAAGGTCCTTGTTGTAATACATAAAGAATGAGTTTGGTGTTGAAGGAATACCATAGAGCATGTCATCTCTTGTACATGCCTCAATAGCACCTGCACCATATAATGACTTAACATTGTCAAGGTCATATGCGATTGGAAGAAGAAGTCCAGCATCGTTAAGTTCTGAAATAGAACCTGAAGGAATGAGGAATACATCAGCTGCAGCATCTGCATCTGTTGTAAGAGCCTCTGCTGACTCATCAATACCTGTTACAGAAATGTCGTATGTGATGTTGTACTCATCATGTGCATCATCAAATGCCTGGCACATCTGCTCTGTGATTCCCATATCTTCCTCTGGTGTCCACACCTTGAGGGTAATGTCTCTTGTTTCTACCTCTTCTGTAGATGCTGCCTCTGTAGCTTTGTCTGCCTCTGCAGCACCATTTGACTCTGCCTCTCCACAGCCAACCATAGCAAGCATAGTTGCTGAAAGTGCAAGAGCAAGTAATCTTCTCTTCATCGATTTGTCCTCCCATTTAATAAATCTTTGAAATTAGGTTTAGCGGTTAACCTAAAATCAATCATATATTTCGCAATGCTGTTTGTCAATAAACTTCAACCTTTTCTACACTTTTTACAAAAGCCCTATTTTAAGTTTGTGAAAAATTTATGGCAAATAGGTTTATCGCTTAAGTTATTCACTCGTATTTAAACACAAAAAAGGCACCAGCATTAGCCGGTGCCTACTAAAACCAATATTTAATTTTCCAAGGTATCAAGCAACTCTCTTATTGCAAAGAATACATATGACAAATCAGGGTTTGCCTGCATAAGTTTATTAAACTTATCCTGACTTTCCTCTAATGCTGCATAATAAATCTCCTGCTTTTTGTCGTATTCCATATTAGCATTAAGAAGAAGATTGTATATCTGTTCTGAAAGGTCTTCCTCCCTTTCCTTATGAATATGAACCTTATAAGTTCTATCGGTAGGGATTGCATCCAAGCAGCCCTCTGTCTCATAAGAAATCTTGTCTGATCCATCATACTTAATCTTGGTGATGGCCTTGGTAGAAAGGTCTCCCAAATCCTCGTAAAGTTCAAACTCTGATGGCTTTCCTGCAAAAACCTCCAGTCTAATCTCCTTAGGGTTCTCAATCTGGTTATCCTCTATGCAATCTGTGAGAGGAACAATTGCCCCCTCTTTCATCAGCACAGGAATCTTGTCCAG